>CALVOD010000024.1 GCA_944350065.1 uncultured Clostridia bacterium | reverse complement strand
CTGCGGTGAACGGGTTTCAGACCGTCCCTCACGTCCGGTATCGCGCGGCTGACGTTGACCGCCATCGCGTAAGCGATAAAGGACTTACTCATCTCGTCGAGCAAGGGCGTGGGTATGACCTTGGTCTTTGCGAGTATGTCTTTTATGTTTTTAATATCCAGTCTCTGTTTGCTGCCCATTATACGTCAAGCTCCTTTACAAGTGTCGCGTTCTGCTCGATGAACGCCCTTCTGAGTTCGGGGTTCTCGCCCATAAGCAGGCTGAATATCTGGTCGGCGGCTTCCGCGTCGTCCACCGTCACGCGAAGCAGCGTGCGCGTCTCGGGGTCCATCGTCGTTTCGAAAAGCTGTACGGCGTTCATTTCGCCCAAGCCTTTATAGCGCTGAAGGTCGTAACGCGCGCCTCCGTTGGCTTCCTGAAACTCCTTGAGCTCCGTATCGGAATAGAAATATTTTTCTTCCTTGCCCTTCGTAACTTTGTAGAGGGGCGGGAGGGCTATATAAACGTGCCCTTCCTCGACGAGCGGGCGCATGAACCTATAGAAGAAAGTAAGAAGCAATATCCTTATGTGGCTACCGTCGACGTCCGCATCCGTCATGCATATTATTCTGTCGTAACGGCGCTTGGTAATGTCGAAATCGTCCTTGTAGCCGCAGCCGAACGCCTTGATCATCGATTTGATCTCCTCGTTGTCGAGTATACGGTGCAGTCTTGCTTTCTCTACGTTGAGAATTTTACCGCGCAGCGGAAGTATCGCCTGTATCTGACGGTCTCTGCCGTTGATGGCGGTGCCGCCTGCCGAGTCGCCCTCCACGAGGAATATCTCGCAGTTCTCGGGATTGGTGTCGGAGCAGTCCGCGAGCTTTCCGGGAAGCGAGGTGCCTTCCATAACGCCCTTGCGGAAACTTTCGCGCGCCTTGCGCGCCGCCTCTCTGGCGCGCTGAGCGGTTATAGCTTTCGTGATAAGCTCTTTGGCGACCTTGGGGTTTTCCTCGAGGTATTCGCCCAGCTTTGCCTGCAATACGCGGTTTACGAGGGTACGTATCTCGGAGTTGCCGAGCTTGGTCTTGGTCTGCCCTTCGAATTGCGGCTCGGGAAGTTTGACGCTCAATACGCAGGTAAGCCCTTCGCGCACGTCGTCGCCCGAAAGTTTTTCGTTTTCCTTGAGCGTCTTGCTCGACTGACCGTAATCGTTCAGTACCTTCGTGAGCGCCGCCTTGAAGCCTTCGAGGTGCATTCCGCCTTCCTCGGTGTTGATGTTGTTGGCGTAGGTGTAGATCTTTTCGTCGTAGCCGGTGTTGTACTGCATCGCTATTTCGACGATATTGTCGCCGGAAGTTTCTTCGATATAGAAAATCTCCGGGAATACCACCTCTTTGCCGACGTTCATCTGCTCGACGAAATGCACGATACCGCCTTCGTAGCAGAACACTTCCTTGCGCTCCTGTCCCTCGCGCTTGTCCTCTATCGAAATACGCAGCCCCTTATTGAGGTAAGCGAGCTCTCTGAGCCTCAAACGCATCATGTCGTACTGGAAGACTATCGAGTCGAATATCTCGTCGTCGGGGTAGAAAGTGACTTCGGTGCCCGTCTCGTCGGTATCGCCTATCACTTTAAGGTCGGTCTGCGGCACGCCGCGGTTGAAAACCTGTTTATGGATTTTGCCGTTCTGATAGACGACCACCTCGAGCCATTCGCTCAGCGCGTTGACGCAGGACACGCCCACGCCGTGCAGACCGCCCGAAATCTTGTAACCGCCGGCGCCGAACTTGCCGCCCGCGTGCAATTTGGTCAAAACCACTTCGACGGCGGATTTACCCTCTTTGGGAATGATACCGGTAGGAATACCTCTGCCGTTGTCCCTGACTCTGCAGGCGCCGTCGGGAAGGATGGTGACTTCGATATGCGTGCAATATCCCGCAAGAGCTTCGTCGATGGAGTTGTCGACGACCTCGGTGACGAGATGATGCAAACCTTTTACGTCGGTGGTGCCGATATACATACCCGGTCTCTTACGGACGGGCTCGAGTCCTTCGAGAACCTGAATATCGGATTCGCCGTAGCTGTGACTTATTTTTTCAGCCATTCTAAACGCTCCTCGTTCTGTTTTGCTGCGGAGTACACCGCATACCGATATAATAACATAAATATAAAATAATGTATAGTAAATTTTAGTAATTAGTATATATAAAGAACGCGCGCGCTCGCGTAGCACGCGCATACGCGAGCGAAAACGTATCTTCGCGGGGAGACCGCATAAAAAACAAAAGCGCCTGAAAGCGCTTTTCCCGCGCGCCTTGAGGCGCGTGAGAGGATCGCGTCGGATAAAAGCGGAGCTAAAACTTTTTATCGGAGATTTCGCGGAGGTTTCCGGAGATTTCCACCTTGAGTCCCGCGTCGGCGAGTGTGGTGAAGAACACCCGTTCGAATTCGGTGGAAACGAGCATGCGCGTGAAACTTATCGCGGTGACGCCGTTGTAGCTTACAACGCCGATATTGACGGGCACTTTTTTGCTGATATTGATATTGAAGGTGAAGCGTCTGAGAAATTCCTCCATGCCTTCGGGCATTCTGACGACGCCGAGGTTGGAGATGATGAGAGTCTGTTTGGTCTGCGTGGTGACGGCTTTGCCGAACTTGATGAAAAATTCCTTGAGCCATACCGGAAGAATTTTCATCAGTTTATTGGTGGAGTAGAAAGCGGAAAGAGAAAGTTTTTCCTTAAGCTCCTTTCTTGCCGAAAGGCTTTCGGCAAGCTGCGCCTTACAGAGTTTGACGTACTCCTTGAGTTCCGGCGGCGTGCTCGCGGGGTTGACGGCGCACTTGGTGAGCGTGGTGAAGTTGAGAAGCGTTTCCGAGGGGAATATTTTACGCAGGTTGACGGGGATCATCGCGACGAGGTCGCGGCTGACGTCGCGCTTGCAATAGACCTTATAAATGCTTAGCAGCGCTATCGCCGCGATAAGCACGGTGACGGTGCAATCCATACTGCGCGCCAGCGCGTGCAGCTCGTTCTGCGACACGTAGCCGTGAATGAGTCCGTAGCCTATGGAGCGGAATTTTCTCGCGCGGATACCGAAGCAGTTCTTGCCCGCCATTTTGCCCACCACGCCGCCGAAAATGCTGTACTGCGTATAATATTTCGAAATGCTGTCTTCGAGCTCCGTAGGGCGCACGGGCTCCCCTTCTATTTTGACGTCGCCGTGCGGCGGAAGGGATTTACCGCACTCGTCGAAATAGCGGTAGACCAAGGCTTTCATGAATTCCATCGCGCCCGTTGCGTCGCAGAGCCCGTGGAAAAAATCCACCGAAATACGTTTCTTATAATATTGAACGCGGAAAAGGTAGCGGTTGTTTCTTACGGAATCTATCTTGTCGAAAAGAATGCCGTTATCCTGTCTTACGACGGGCGGGAGCTCGTTCGTGTCGAAATAATACCTGAAAAACCCTCTGCGCAAAGTAACGGCGAAGGTGGGGAAGCGTTTGAGAATACCCGCGACGGCAGCCTCGAGGTTATCGCCGTCGACGTACTCCTCCATTTCGGCGGAAAGCCTGAAAATACTCATCGTCGTAAGGGTGCTGCTCATCGGATAGATATCCGCGGAATTGTCGAGCCTGTACCACTTCTCCGATTGCTCCGAAGATTTTCTCATAACTTAAACATTATACCCGTTTACGGCATATCCGTCAACGCGGAACATATATTTTAGTGAGGCTTTTATAATGGAAAAGGATATAAGCAAACATTCGTTCAGGTACGAAAACAACGAAATAACCGCAACAGGGGTATTGAACGTAAGGGAATTCACGGAGCGCGAGATAGTAGCGGAGATAGCGGGAACGGGGCTGACGATACGCGGAGAAGGTCTCAAGATAACGGACGTGGACGTATCCGCGGGCATGCTCAAGGCGACGGGAACGCTCAACTCGATGCAATACGGCGGCGGCGGAGGCGGGGGCTTCCTCAAACGTATTCTTAAATGATCCACGAAATAACGGCGGACCTTGCGGTGCTACTCGTATTCACGGCTTCGGGCTCCGTATGCGCCCTCGTCTACCGCACGGTGCGCGCCGTGGCGAAAGCGGTAAACAACCGCGTCGTACTCTCTGTGGCGGACGGCTTCGCGGGGGTATCCGCGGGCGCCGTTTACATACTTGCTTCCGACGCGTTGTGCGCGGGCAGGATAACCTTCGCTTCGGCGGCGACGTACATAATTTCGACGCTCGCGTTTATCTCGTTCATGAGCGCGGCGGAGCTTCCTTCGGAGAAAAAAATTGCTTCCCTGCTTACCGCCCTCTCCTCTTTTTTCAAAAAGGCATTTGCGCGGATAAAAAGAAACAGGGTCCCGAAAGAAAATAACGGGAGCCCTGTACGTCATTTTTTTAAGAAGCGCGTCACCACTTATCGCGAATGTAGCGCTTCTCGGATTCGTCGAGGTCGACGGCTATCGTTCCGCCGGGATTCATCACGTCGTCGGGGTCGAAGTGCTTCTTGAGACATCTCAGAATATCCATCTGGTTGCTGCCGAGGAAGCCTTCGAGCCAGGGCGCGAACATTTTGCCGATGCCGTGGTGATGGCTTATCGCGGCGCCCGACGCCTGTATGTGGTCGAGTATCCCGCGGTGATATTGGAGGTAGTCGTCGAGCTCGCTCATCTTCGTGATAAAGATGAAATAGAGGTTGGCGCCCTGCGGGTAGGCGTGCGAAAGGTGCGTGGTGCATATCGTGTTCGGACGGGATTTACAGTAGGCGCGCACGAACTTATGCACCTTGTCCATATTGTCCCAGTTGACGGTACATTCGAGGGTGTCCGTCATTATCCCGAAGTCCTGCATAGCGTCCCTTAAATAAGGATCCTTGAACCTTCCTTTTTCCCAGCCCTTGACGGGGAAGGAGCCCAGCGGAAGGGCGCCGTACGCCGTACATATCTTGCGCACCTGTCTTGCCTGATTGCGCGCAAACCCCCTCTCGCCTTCGGACCAGCCCAGGAAAAGACATTTGCCTTCGCCGTTGACTTCGCCCTCGAGGGATTTGTTTATGTCGAACTGCGGGTAACCGAGCGCGTTGAATATCTTGAGCGCGCCGGGTATCTCGTCCACGCCGTACAGACGGAGCATAAGCTCCGTTTCCTCGGGATCGGAAAGCCTGAAAACGGAAGGCATTCCGAATTCGCCCTGCATAATCTCTCTCGCCGCCGCCTGTCCGTCAGCCCAGCTCTTGAACAGATAACTGAATTTCACCCTGTTCTCGGGCATATAACGGAAAAATCTGAGCGTGACGTGCGTCAGCACGCCGAAAGCCCCTTCCGAACCCATCATTATCTGGTTAATGTCCGGTCCGCAGGCTTTGGCGGCGTAGTCGTCCGTCTTGACGATTCCCACGGGAGTGGCGTATTCCTGCCCGAGCACGATATGCTCTATCTTGCCGTAATAGGTGGAATTCTGTCCCGCGCCGCGCGTCACCGTCCAGCCGCCCACCGAGCTGTATTCGAAGGATTGCGGGAAGTGCCCGCAGGTATAAGCGCGTTTCGCGCCGAATTCCTTAACGGCGTTGTTTAAGTGTTCTTCCAGCTGCGGACCGCTCATTCCCGCTTCCACCGTGATCGTCTGATTTATCTCGTTGAAAGCGATGACCTTATTGAAATTGAGGCGCATATCGAGGGAAATTCCCCCCTTCATACACTCCACGCCGCGCGTAACGGAAGAACCGCCGCCGTATACGTAGAGAGGGATTTTTTCGGCGCTCGCGTAAGCCACTATCTTCTCGATCTGCTCCTTGTTCTCGGGATAAAGCACGACGTCGGGTATATTCTCGATGACCTTCTTGCGTAAACGCATAAGGTCGTGCATCGTCTTGCCGTAAGCGACGGACAGCCTCGCGTAATCGTCCGTCCTCACGTTAGCCGCGCCCACTATGGCGCGGAGCGCGTCGAGCTTTTCCTCGTCGAGACCGACGGGCACGTCGTAAGACACCTTGTCGTAACCCGTTTCGCGGGGCTCCTTGAAATCCTCGTCGGTCATCTTGAAAATCTCTTTCATCATCTTGTACAGCGATTCTTTGGGGATCTTCGTTTCGGTGTGATCGCCCCACTTGAAAATCTCTCTGTACGAACCTTCCGGTGCGCGTTCTTCTATCCACGGAGGACGGAAGCCTTTGTAGGGTTTAGACATAAATATCTCCTTTTTTAAGTTTTTTTATCGTTTTATTTATCGGTTTGAGCCGTTTATAAATAGGTTGATATACCTTGCGGAAAATCGTAAGATATTTGCGGTGGTTGTTTTTGTCGGGCTTGAAAACGCGGGTAACGCGCACCATATTGCGAATGGCTTCGTCGTAATCGGAGTAAACGCCGAGCCCCACGAAAGCGCATATCGCCGCTCCCAGCCCGCTCGTCTCGTAGGTCTGCACCCGCTGCACGGTGCGCCCGAACATATCTGCGGCAATCTGACAAACCTCGTCCGACTGCGCCCCGCCGCCCGAAACGGTGAGCTTCATCACGCGCGTATGCGCCCTCTTTTCCATACCCTTCAGCCCTTCTATAAGGGCGAAATTTATTCCCTCGATTATCGCTCTGTAAATGTGATAGGAGGTGTGCTTTTCGGTGAATCCGAGCATCGCGCCGCACGCTTCCGTGCGCTTTAAGGAAGGCGACCAGTACGGCTCCACCACCAAGCCGTCCGATCCCGGAGGAACGGCGGGCAGCTTCTTGTCGAACTCGTGCTCCGCCTCGGCGGAGCCCCCGGTCCTCTTGACGAATTCGTTCACGAACCAGGTAAGCATCCAATACCCCCTGTATACTATCGTTTCGGGGTTATACATCTCGGGATAAACGGCGGGATAAGCGGGTAAAAATTTTTCGGGCTCGCGGTACTTCCTCGTAGTGAGCTGAACGGTCGCGGTCGTGCCGAAACTTATCGCCGCGGTATCGCGGTAAACGGCGCCGGTGCCCAGCGTTTCGCACCCTTTGTCGGAGCCTGACGCTATGAGAGGAAGCCCCTCGGGTATGCCCGTTTCGCGGGCGCATTCGGCGGTTATCTTCCCCATCACCGTCCCGGGCTCGACGAGCGGGAAAAGTTTGTCCTCGGGAAAATCCGCAAAGCACGGCCGCTGAATGTGCTTAACTCCCATCCACCTCTTATGCTTGTAATCGAAAGGTATGTGCCCTATCATGGACGCCACCGAATCGACGGTCTCCCCGCACAGCCTGTATGTGAGATAGGTGGAATACTGGAGATATTTATACGTCTTTTTCCATATCTCCGGCTCGTTCTGCTGTATCCATAAGCATTTGCATTCCGCAACCGTCTTTTCCACGGTTTCCCGCATCCCCGCTACGGCGAACGCGAGCCGCGACTTCAGAGGAAGTTTGTCGTAGCCTACGTCCGCTTCCCGCCTGTCGAGCCACAGCACCGCGGGACGCAAAGGCTTCATTTCCTTATCGACGCAAATCCCGACGTCGCGCATTGTGGTTACCGTAACGCCTTTTACGGTTCCCCATACCCACCTGTTATTGGCTTTCAGCTTGCGGGTGGCGGCGCAGAGCTTTTCCCAGTACAATTCGACGTGCTGCTCGCAATATCCTTCTTTTATCGAGAAATACGGCTCGTACGTTTCCTTGACTTTGTCGATGAGATTGCCGTCCGCGTCGAACAGCATAGCCCGTATAGACTGTGTGCCGCAATCCAATGCGAGTACCGTCGGCTTCATAATTCCTCCGTCCTGCCCGTAACTTTACGCATATCCGTCGTCACGATGAGCGCAACCCCCGTGCCGCATACGTTCTCCTCGGCAACCTCTCCCGCGGCGTACGCCCTCGTCAAAAGTATTTCGCGCGTGCGCGCCGCTATTTCGAGGATTTTGGCTTTGTCGACCTCTCCCGCCGTCCTCACCGGAACTACGGGCATCTCTTTAAATACCGAAGCCACCGTCCCGGTGAAACTCCTTTTCGGCGCCGTCATCTCCGCTTCGGCGTAGGTTATTCCGCGCGGACATTTGTTGCCGCTCACTTCGATGACGTTTCCCTTTCTTACCGCGGTAAGTCTGCAGCCGTTCGGGCAGACGATACAAATGGTTTCAAGCCTTTCCGCCATCATCTTCCTCCAGTACGAATTTCAATTCGTCGCCCGCTTTCAATAAATGCTTTATACTTACGCGTTCCGCTTCGGGCGGCCTTAACGCGGAATATTTTTTCGAATAAATTTCGACGCCGTTTACGGTCACCGTGAGCTTGGCTTTTCCCGTTTCCCGCGCCGTGCGGAAATAATAGGTCGTCTTTTCTTCGAGATTCTTCACGTCTATTCTCTGCGGCACGATATATCCGAGCCCGCGGCTTAAAACCTCTATCGTGGCGCGCTCCTTGCGCCGCCCCACGTCTTTCCCCGCGGTCTCCGACACCTCGCTCACGTAATCGACAAGATCGTGCACGTGAAGCGCGTTCCCCACCGAATACACCCCGTCGAGCGTGGTCATCATGTATTGATCGACTATCGGTCCTTTCGTCTTTGCGTCCATCGCCACGCCCAGCTTTTCGGCAAGCTCGTTCTCCGGAATAAGCCCCACCGAAACTATCAGCGCGTCGCACGGAATATATTCTTCCGTTCCGGCTATCGGTAGCATTCCGTCGTCTACGTCCGCTACGGTCACACCTTCCACTCTGTCGCGCCCGTGAACAAGAGTCACAGTCTTTTTGAGATGAAGCGGTATGCCGAAATCGTACAGACACTGCTGTAAATTCCTCTGAAGTCCGCTCGGCGAGGATTTGGCTTCGTACACGCCCAAAACTTGGCTTCCTTCGAGCGTAAGCCTTCTCGCCATTATGAGCCCGATATCGCCCGAGCCGAGTATCACGCACCTTTTTGCGGGATTGACTCCCAGAAGATTGACGAGATTCTGCGCCGTCCCCGCGGTCATAAGTCCCGCGGGACGCGTGCCGTGTATGTTCACCTGCCGCGCCGTGCGCTCCCTGCAACCGTTGGCGAGAATGAGATTTTCGCCCTCGTGCGTCTCTATCCCCGCGCCCGAAGTGGTACTCACGCGATAATATCCGTTCTCCTTCTCGATTGACGTTACGAACGTCAATACCTTTACGTCGATATTCTTCCGCGCGTAAACTTCTTCGATAAACCTGTCCGCGTACTCCGGTCCCGAAAGTTTTTCGCCGAAACGTATCACCCCGAATCCGTCGTGTACGCATTGCTTCAGTATTCCGCCGAGCCGCGCTTCGCGTTCGATTATAAGTACCTTTTCGCTCTCTTTCACGGCGCAAGCCGCCGCCATTCCCGCGGGTCCTCCGCCTATCACTATCGCCGCGTATCTCATCGCTCGCCGCCTTTGGTACGCCTCGGCGCTATCTCGCTGCCCGTACCCTTCTTCCTTACTTCGTTAAGCGGTATTCCGCATTCCTCGGAAATTATCTTCATCACGAGCGGCGTGCAGAATCCGCCCTGACACCTGCCCATTCCCGCGCGTACCCTGCGCTTCACCGCGTCTACCGCCGCTACCGCCGCAGGCCTTCTCAACGCCTCTTTTATCTCCCCCTTCGTTACCTCCTCGCACCTGCATACCACGACGCCGTAATCGGGGTTTTCTTCTATGAGCTTTTTCCGCGCTTCGGGCTCCATTTCTGCAGGTCTCGGTATCCCCTTCCTTATCGGATCGAAATTTTCGTTCATCTTTAATCCGCCGCCGAAAACTATTTCCGCAGCCCACTTCGCGACGTCTTCCGCTATCGCGGGCGCTGCCGTTACTCCCGGCGACTGTATCCCCGCCGCCTGTACGAAATTCTTTATGACGGGGCTTTTTTCGACGACGAATTCCTCCTCGTACGTCGCCGCCCTCGTCCCCGCGAAATAGGTTATCACGTCGCTTCTTTTAAGCTCGGGAGCGAGCTTTTGCTGTTTTAAAAACACCTCGTCGAATTCCTTCGCCGTAGTCGCTTCGTTCTCCCTTTCTTCCGTTTCGCTCGCGCTCGGACCGAGTATCAGGTTGCCGTCTATCGTCACTATGACGCCGCCGCCTTTCGTATGCCCTTTCCCGGTACTGCTCTTTATGACGAATTTGCCGATAACGGTAGAAGTGGCTTTCCTCGCCTTCTTGTCGAGCACCGCTTCCACCCCCCTTCTCGGGTGTATCGTGAAATGCCTGTCTCCCGCCCATTCCGCTATCACGTCCGAATAAACGCCGGCGGCGTTTACCACCGCTTTCGGATAAAAAGTACCGCGGTTTGTCCTTACGGCGGTAATCTTCTCCCCGTCGTTCACTATCCCCGTAACCGCCGTATCCGTATAAATTTCGGCGCCGTTTTTCGCGGCGTTTTCGGCAAGCGCAACCGTCATCAGGTAGGGGCTCAATATCCCTGCCGAAGGACACATGAAACCGCCGTATTTTATTCCCGGATCGCGAATGTATTTTTTTACCCCTTCCGCGTTAAGTTTTTCGACGGGTATGCCGTTTTTCGCGCCGCGCAGCTTTATCAACGGAAAAAGTATTTTCTGCCACCTTGCCGTGTACAGCACGCACTGCCCGCACATCTCTATAGGTACGTCGAGCTCCTTACTAAGTCGCGGATACATCGCGTTGCCGCGACAATTGTATTTCACTTTGTTGCTCGCGGGCTTCAAATCTATTCCCGCGTGTATCATTCCGTCGTTTCGCGCCGACTGCCCCGTCGCTATATCGTATTCCTTTTCGACGAGAACAACGCTCAACGCGTATTTCGTAAGCTCGCGCGCTATCGCGGCTCCTACTATTCCTCCGCCTATCACGAGTACGTCAGGGCTTTTTCCGTCGTATTTATCGTCTTCGATCTCGCTTACGCGAATTTTAAGGGGCTTACTACCCTTTACTTTTACGTCGTTAATTACGCCGCGCGAATTTTTCGTTACCGCAAGCGAGCCGCATTCCAGTACGTCTTCGTACTTTTCCGCCTCTCCCGTAAGCCTTACGCCGCCGTTATATTCGCTTACCTCTATCCCGGCGTATCCCGCTTTCCTTAGCTTTTTCTTTATTTTTCCGATATCAGCCATATTTTGATTTTAACATAACCGACTCGTCTTGTAAATACACTTTTCCGCAACGCACGCGCTCGCAAAGCGAGCGTGAGAGAACCCCCTTTAATTTTCCGACCTATCTTTCCGGGTACTTTTTTCCTTGTATTCTCTTTCCTTGTATGTTATAATATTCGCGTATGATCGACATTCGTAAGTTATGGCACGACGCCTGTTCCAACATCATAGGTATCAAAGGTATCAACGCAATCGCCTATTCGGTATGGATAGACAGTTTGACGCCGCTTTGCGTCAAGGATAACGTGCTTATTCTTCTCGCTCCTTCTTCCAACAACAAGCTCACCGTAAACAAAACGTATAAAGAAGCCATCACCGCGGCGCTTTCGCTTGCGGGCAGCATGATAACCGAATTCACGGTAATAACGGACGAAGAAAAGGAATTTTACGCCAAAGAAATAGCGGAATACAGCGAAAAAGAGGAATCTCCCGAAGAAGCGGCTCGCGACACGAAATCGCAATTCATCGCAAGATACACTTTCGACAATTTCGTAGTGGGCGAGTCTAACAAACTCGCTTTCCACGCGGCGCAATCGGTGGCGCAATCCCCGGGGGTATCCGACAACGTATATCTTTCGTTCAATCCTCTGTTTCTGTACGGCGGCGTAGGTCTCGGAAAAACTCACTTGCTGCATTCTATAGGAAACTACGTAAGCGAGCATCTTCCTCATCTGAAAGTGCTCTACACCCCCACCGAAAATCTTACCAACGACTACGTGGAAGCCATTTCGAACAACCGCACCGACAAAGGGGCGTTCAATCTTCATTCCTTCCGCGAGAAATACCGTTCCGTCGATATGCTTATGCTCGACGACGTGCAGTTTCTTCAAAAAAGGGTGGGACTTCAGGAAGTAGTCTTCCATATATTCAACGATCTTTACCAAGCGGGCAAGCAGATAGTATTGACTTCGGACAGACCTCCGTCGGAAATATCCACTCTCGAAGACCGTTTGCGTTCGAGGTTTGAAGGAGGACTTATCGCGGACATCGGGACCCCGAATCTTGAGATGAGGATAGCCATAATCCGCAAAAAGATGGTTCTCGAAAAAATAGCCGTCAACGACGAGGTTGTAAATTATCTTGCCGAAAAAATAGATTCTAACATCCGCGAGCTGGAAGGCTGCCTTGCAAAAGTCGTATTTTACGCAAAGCTCAAAGGGCTTGCGTATCCCGATCTCGAGACGGCAAAAGAAGCTCTCAAGAATACCGTTCAAAAAAAGACGGGCATCGATTCTTCCGACATAATCGCAGCGACGTGCTCATACTTCAACATATCGCAAGCGGACATAATAAGCAAGAAGAAGACCAAAAATCTCGTGGAAGCGAGGATGATAGCGATATATATCATCAACGACATGCTTTCTTTGCCGCTCGTGTCCATCGGACAGATATTCGGCGGCAGGGATCACACGACGATAATACACGCAAGGGACAAAATCGCCACTCTCATCAAGGAGAACGCCGAAACGGCGAAAGCGGTCAAGGATATCAAAAACTCCCTGAACGCGTAAAATTAACACTCCCCTTTTATTCCGTTAACCGATTAACGTCGAGTAAATTTAGCGGAATGAAAAAGAGAGTCTCCTTTTAAATAAGGACAACTTTTCTTAAGATGTGGTTTTGTGGACAAGCCGTCAACATATATTCGGCAGTTTATCAACAAAACCGCCTCGGCGAAAAGGCTTATAAAGGCGTTCAAACGGGGGAAAAACATAAATATCCGGCATACCGCGGAAGTAATCCACATAACCACAACGGTTATTATAATAATTAAACCTAATATTAAAATAAGGAGAAGTATATGAAGTTTATCGCTAATTCGACGGAGTTATCGGAGGCATTGATAACGGTAAGCAAGGCAATATCAGGGAAAAGCAATATACCGATACTTGAGGGAATAAAGATAAGCGCGAGCGGAGACGAAGTGACGTTATCCGCAACCGATCTCGAGCTATTCATCGAAACGAGAATAAAAGCGAGCGTGAAAATGGAAGGCGAAACGGTGGTAACGGGGAAGCTGTTCACCGAATTTGTCAAGAAGCTCATAGACGTAGAGGAAATAGAGATAGAGAAGTATTCGACGTCGCTGGTGGTAAGGTATAACGGAAACGAATCGGAATTCCAATGCATGGAAGACGACACATATCCGGAGATAAAGACGGTTTCTGACGAGAACAGTTTTCTTGTCAGAGAGCGCGACGTTAAGGAAGCTATAGAAGGCGTAATATTCTGCGTATCGACCGAGGAGACGAGGCCGATACTTAAGGGCTGTCAGATAGCTGTAAAGGGCGAAGAAATGACGTGTGTAGCACTTGACGGATACAGGCTCGGGATAACGAAGCACGAGGTATTCAACCCTACCGGGGACATGAGCATCGTAGTGCTCGGAAAAACTCTCAACGAAATAGCTAAGGTATTCGAAGACAGAGAGGAGAAAGTGAAGGTAGCCGTGCAGAAGAATTACGTAATGTTCGACATGGCGCATACGAAGATAATAACGAGGCTTTTGGAGGGCGATTTCATACAATACGAAAAGATACTTCCGCAATCGAAGAATACCGAAGTGGTAGTCAACAAAAACGCGTTGGAAGCCGGCCTTGACAGAGCGACGATAGTAGCCAAGAACAAGAAAAACTACCTCAAAATGAAATTCGAAAGCGGCAAAATAGAGATAAATTCGGCGTCCGAAGTGGGCAGGATCCGCGAAACGGTGGACTGCAAGCAGGAAGGCAAGGATATAGAGATAGCTTTCAATTCGCGGTATCTTTTCGACGCGTTCAACAGGATAAAGGAAGATTTTATCAAAATAGATCTTACGAGCTCGAACGCGCCCGCGGTGATACTGCCGGTGGAAGGAGAAAAGTACATTTATCTTGTGCTGCCGTTAAGGATGATAGGCTGAGACGGATAAAAAGGCGAAGCGGAATACTTTACTTAGCATAAAAATCCGAAGCCTCACAAAAACAGGAACGTAAAAGCCTAATATACGTTATTCGGATTAAAAACAATAAACGAAAGTAACGCCTTAAACGGCGTTATTTTTTATGTTAAAAGGGCGGCAATAAATATACCGAAGTTAATTGAAACGACGGCTTTATGACGGAATAAACGCGTCACGGCGTTAGTATTTATTCAGTATAGAGAGCGTTTTCCTTATCGGTCTTTACCGAAATTTCCGGTAAGCCGATTTGATTTTGTATGTATTATTTATTGAACTTTTCGGCAAACCTGATATTTTCTCCGTAAACTAT
>CALVOD010000023.1 GCA_944350065.1 uncultured Clostridia bacterium | reverse complement strand
GCGCGGAATTTGCGGATACCGAGCCGCTTTCGTCTTTAATTTCGCGGTTTTGCGTAATGCTTTACCACGGATATGCGCGGATATGAGAGCGCGTGCTTTCAAGCGTATTGCAAAATATATGCGCGCGTGCTATAATCAATTTATTATAACGGAATTTATTTACGGAGGCAAACAATGAAATCCATTGAATATAAGGAATTATTCGAACGCGAACTGTTTGAATCCTGCATACCTTTCTGGCTTACGCACGGCGTGGACGAAGTAAACGGCGGCTTGTATTCCTGTCTCGACCGCGAGGGGAATATTTATTCGACCGACAAGAGCGTATGGATGCAAGGGCGTTGCGCCTATATGTTCTCCAAACTCTCCAATACTTTCGGAGCGCGCGAGGAATGGCTTAAACTTGCCAAAAGCTGTCTCGATTTCCTCGAGGAACACTGCATAGACGCCGACGGCAGAATGTATTTTACCGTAACCGCAGACGGCAAACCGCTGCGGAAAAGAAGATATATGTTCTCCGAGACCTTCTACATTATCGCCAACGCCGAATATTACAAGGCCACCGGCGACGAAACGGCGCTCGCCCGCGCGCGTAAATATTATGATTTCGTGTGCGCGATGTACGACGATCCTGCTTTAGATCCCTACAAGATTACTCCCAAGAGCGTTCCCGGCGTGCGCGACACCAAAGCGCTCGCGGTGCCTATGATCCTCCTCAACGTGACCGCGGTTATGTTTACCGCGGATAAGGAGCGTTACGCGCTTTACGACAAGAGAGCACGCTCGCTTGTCGAAAACGTCAAAGGCTTCCGCTTTAAAGATACCGGATTTATGCTCGAATCGGTGGGACTCAACGGCGAATATTACGGCGACGTTTCTTCCGCGCGTATCGTCAACCCCGGACATTCGATAGAATTGAGCTGGTTCCTTATGGACGAAGCGGAACGCGAGAACGACGAGGAACTTTTCGCTTACGCCGAGCGTATATTCAATACCGCGATAGACTTCGGTTGGGACGCGAAATACGGCGGAATACTCTATTTCCGCGACCTCGAAAACAAGCCCGTAGAGGCTTATGAGCACGATATGAAACTTTGGTGGCCGCATAACGAAGCCGTTATCGCCAGCCTTAAACTCTATAAGAAAACGGGGAATCCCAAATATTGGGAGTATTTCGAACGCGTTGCGGATTATGCGTTCAAGCATTTCTCCGATTTTAAGTACGGCGAATGGTACGGATACCTCAGGAGAGACGGCAAGCCCACCGAACCTCCCTGCAAAGGCCATACGTACAAAGGACCTTTCCACGTGCTCAGAATGCTCACGCAGGGCATTGAGATTTTGACGGAACTCGCCGCGGAAGACAATTGATCTGCGGACGGAATAAATTATTAGGAGGTAAACGATGAAAAGAAAATTTATATTGGCGGTTTGCGCCCTACTTACGTCGGTATTGCTGTTAGGCGTGCTCGCAGGCTGTAACGCTACGCCGAAAAGGGTGGCGGGAAGCGGAATTGCCGCAGGCTATCCCACAGTCACCACGACCGTTGCGGAGCTTGACGGCGCCAACATAGTCGCCTACGACGGCGAACTCGCAGTCGTTACGAAACAGGATTCGAACACGAATTCCACTCTGACGGGAGTTTACAATTTTAAATTGTGCAAATTCGCGGTGCCGTTTGACGCGCAGAACGTCGACCTCGACGTGGACGCAAACGGTAACGTGTTCTGCACCGAAGACGCGGACACCGGCAAGCTCACTTATTACGACAGAACGGGCGCCGTACTCGCGCAGAACGTCACTCCCGGCACCGTATTCAATGCGGGCGTTAACTTCGTGGAGATAGGCAACAACCTTTATAACGTGGCGGACGGCGCGCTGAAAAGTCAGGTGATCAAGGGCTTCGGTTACGACTCCGACATACTCCTCGCTTCCGTCGAGAGCGATAACTATTTTTACTACTTCGTAAGCACGGACTGCTTGAAGATATTCTCCAAGGAAACGGGCAGCATAGTTACCGTATTGAACGGGAAAGACAATTCCTTCAATACCACCGTCGAAATAAGTATGTTCGTGCTTTCCTGCGACAAGGTAGTATTGCAATACACCGACGTTCTTCCCGAGGACGAGTCGAGGTACGACTTCGCGTTGTCCGAAGGCAAATACGACATACGTCATTACCTTTACGACGTAGAAAAGGGCAAGCTCAAAGAGGTCAAGAAATTCGGTTACGATATAACCGCGGTAAGTTGGACGGCTTCGGAAGGCGTTTACGACGGCATGTATGACGAAGACGTGACCGACGTGCTCAAGGTTCGTAAAATAGAGGATAAGAAATTGGCGGGAAGCGCGAGCTATATTTCGGTGAGCGACTCGCTCAAAGTAAAATACGATTTCGACGACATTACCCCGAGAGCGAAATATGCAATCGCGTTCGGCGAGGGATATATCGTAGCTACCGACAGCGAAGATGGCTACGTTTACGGAAAAAACAATAAATTAGTTGCGCCTTTGGGCGACGCCGTAGTGAGCGGAAAATACGCCGTGCTCGGCGGCGACGTTTACGTGCTCGAAGGCAAAGAGATGGTGCGCAAAGCCTCTTACGACGCCAACGCGTATCGGATACTGTCGCTTGCCGGAGATTACGTACTGCTGCTGTCAATAGCCGACGGTAAATATTACGGTTGCACGGTAGGCGCCGTTCCGCAGGCGTTCAACGGCACGGTATCTTACATTGCCGACAGCAGAATATACACGGTCACCGACGGCACGGGTGCTATCACGATATATTCGCTTACGGGAGCGCAGTTGCTCGGCGGACTCAGTTCCTTCGAAGTGCTGGCGGTACATACCGACGCCAACGGCAACGTCGCCACGTTCGCGCTTATCGACGGCTCGCAGTATATAGTTATTAAATAATAAAGTATCGGGACTTGCGGGACGGCAGCGCCGTCCCGCGTTTTCCTTGATTCGGCGTTTCCGCGGCGTGCGCGTGATTTGCGGGCGGAAACGAAGCGGAGTATAAACTTAAATTTACCGATATGGAATACGTAAGGAAGGGCGACGTCATCGCGTTAAGGCTCGTCAAAGGCGAGGAAATAACGGCGGCGCTTGCGGCGCTCGCCGCAAAAGAAAACATTTCCGCGGCAAGCGTGAGCGGAATAGGCGCGGCAGGGCGCGCGACGATAGGGGTGCTTCGCACTTCGGACAAACAATATATGAAGCGTGAGCTCTGCGAGGATATGGAAATCGCTTCGCTTACGGGGAATATCTCCGTAGGCGCAAACGGAAAACCATATCTTCATCTGCACGTCGTTCTCGGCGGTATTGAAAACGTATACGCCGGGCATCTCAACGAAGCGTACGTCAGCGCTACCGCGGAGATATTCGTCACGGTGTTCGGGGCGCCGATAGGAAGATATTACGACGAAGATACCGGACTGAATCTTATGAATTTCGAGGACTGAAATGAAAGCGCTTATACTGCTCGGAAACCGTATGAACGACGACGGCACGCTGAGCGCCGCCATGCTCGAAAGGCTTGCGCTCGCGGAAGCGCGTTACCGTAAAGGGGACGTGGATTTGATAATAGTTTCGGGCGGTCTCGCCAATCCCGAGGCGGGAGTGACGGAAGCGCGCGCGATGAAGGAAGCGCTTGTAGCGCGCGGTATTCCCGAAGACGTCGTCGCTGAGGAAGGCGATTCGCTCACCACCGTGCAGAACGCGAGGTACTCGGTTCCTCTCGCTCGCGCAAAAGGGGTAACCGAAATAGTGCTTTGTTCGTCGCGCGAGCATATAGAAAGGTGGTACCTCAATCCCGTGCGCCTGTTTAAACGCGCCATGCGTAAGGCGGGATACCCCGTAAGCGCGCTCGAAGTCTGCACCGGCTGAAAGCGAGTTTGCGTACATAGCAGTTATAATCCGAAACGAAAGCCGCTTTTCCGAGCGGCTTTTTAAACGGTCGTAAATTTTAGGCTGCGTCCGCGGCGCTTTTTCGCTTAAACCTTACCCGAGAAGTCGAAATTCGTGGTGATATAATCGACTCCGTAGCGCATATAGTGGCGAGCGACGGCGCGCGAGTTCACCGTCCAGAGATTGACTTCGTGCCCCAGCTTATGCGCTTTGCGGATGAGCGCGCCGCTACAGAACGTGAACATAAGATCTATATCGTAACCTTTGGCGAGATAGGCTCTGCCCGAAGTGGGGTATTTTCCGAGTACCTGAAGGCGTATCCTTCTGTTCATCGCTCTGAGACGGGCGATATTGACGAAATGGAAGCTTATGAATATCGCGTTGTCGATGCCCACCGTAGAATCCACTATCTCGACGAGCTCTTTGAGCTTTGCCTTGGTCGGCTTGCATTTAAGCTCTATAACGGGTACCTTGTTGCCGTCGCGGCATATCTCGAGATAGGTGCGCATCGGACAAATATAGCTTTCCGTGGCGTTCTTCACGCTTCCCATTTTGTTGAGATTCATAGGGAGAGTAAGGGCTTCCTTTAACGTGATTTTGGATATCGAAACGGACTCGTCCGCGAAAGGGTTGTTGTCGTGGCAGCATACCCATTCGTTATCCGAGGTGAACCATACGTCCGTTTCTATACCGTAGAAAAAGGGGCTTGCCGCCGCCGCGCGGAAGGCTTTTTCGCTGTTTTGATAATATACCGAGCTCAATCCTCTGTGTGCTATAAATCTGGTCATAATGCCTTGACTTCTCCGTAGTGCTTCTTATATAATATATTACTAATTCAAAGTAAAGTCAACAGTAAAATTGTAGCGAGCGAGGGCGTACCGAAGGCGGGACGGCGGCAAAAATATTTATGAAATTATACGGCGACTATCATACGCACACTTTATATTCCGACGGTGTGGGCTCAATCGAAGCCAACCTTAACGCCGCGCGTAAAAAAGGTTTGTCCGCGATAGCCATTTCCGACCACGGATTCAACAATCCGAGTCCCTTTTCGCTCCGCTACGCCACCGCCGAGATGCAGGCGAGGCGGCTGGAGCTGTTGCGCGACGACTATAAGGAGCTGAAGATTTACCACGCTGTCGAAGCGGATATCATCAGTACGGAAGGCGATATCGATATGCGCCCGGAACAATTCGAGCTTTTCGATTTCATCCTTGCGGGATTTCACCGTTTCGCGCGTCCGTGGTCGCTGAAGGACTTTTTCAAGCTGTATATTCCCGCTTACATAAGCGACGTCATCAGACCGTCGGCGGACGTGATCCGCAGGAATACGCGCGCATTCTGTCAGATGATCAAGCGTTATCCCGTGGGTATCCTCGCGCATATCGACGATATGTGCATCGTCAACGCCCGCGAAGTCGCCAAGTGCTGCGCAGATTACGGCACGCTGCTCGAACTCAACGCAAAACATATCGATTTAACGTATCGCTCTTTCGATCAGATACTTTCTACCGACGTTAAACTCATAGCCGATACGGACGCGCATTATCCGCAGAGGATAGGCTGTTTCGAACACGTAATAGAGTATCTCCTTCCTTATCCCGAAATTTGGGAAAGAGTGGTAAACGCTCACACGGAGGAAATAAAATTCAGGAAGTATGAATACTAATTCAGATATGGAAGGTAAATCCGCTCAAGCCGCGGCTACGGTGAATACTTCGGACAAAATGGGCAATATGTCCATTCCGAAACTTCTTTTCGGGATGTCGCTTCCGGCCATGTTCTCCATGCTCGTACAGGCTTTGTATAATATTGTGGACAGTGTTTTCGTGGCTCGGATAAGCCAGGACGCGCTTACCGCGCTCACGCTCGCGTTCCCGATGCAGATGGTCGTCACGGCTTTTGCCATCGGTACGGGAGTGGGCATCAATTCGCTCGTCGCGCGTAAGCTCGGAGAGGGGGATAAGGAGACAGCAAGTCAGGTAGCGCAACTGGGGCTTATGCTCGCGCTGATATTCGCCGTCTTTTTTGCCGGTATAGGCTATGTCACGGCAAAATATTATATAGCTCTGTTCACGTCGGACGCAAACATTTACGAGATGGGTTTCCAATATCTTGCGATAGTGATGACCTTCTCTTTCGGACAATGCATAGAGGTTATTCTCAATAAAACGCTTCAGGCGACGGGCAATATGCTCACGCCGATGATCTCGATGCTTTGCGGTACCGTAACCAATATCGTGCTCGACCCGATACTCATTTTCGGGTATCTCGGCGCTCCCGCAATGGGTATTCGCGGCGCGGCTATAGCCACCGTGATAGGGCAGATTGTGGCGCTCGTCGTCACCCTCGTCGTGCTCATATTCCGCAAGCAGGAGATACACATATTCTTCCGTAAAGGCTTCAGACCTACCAAAGAAAATTTCATCGGTATAATGAAGGTGGGCGTTCCGTCGATAATTTTGAACGCGATAGGTTCGATAACCACTACCGTCATGAACGCGATACTTATCGTCTATTCGAATACGGCGGTAGCCGTGTACGGCGCTTTTTATAAATTGCAGTCTTTCGCTTTCATGCCGATATTCGGTCTGAATCAGGGCTCTATGCCTATAATGGGCTACAATTACGGCGCGCATAACCGTAAAAGATTCGTCGCGGCCTTCAAGCTCGCGCTCGCGGTGGCGGTACTCATTATGTGCTTCGCGACCGCGCTGTTCATGGCTATACCGAATCTTTTCCTTATGTTGTTCAACGCCGACGCCAATATGATGTCGATAGGCGAAAGGGCGTTCAGAATGCTTTCGCTCGGTTTCATACCGGCGGCGTTTTCGGTCATATATACGGCGATGTTCACTTCGGTGGGCTTCGGCACCCGTTCCATGCTGCTGATGCTTCTGAGACAACTTATTCTCTGCGTTCCGTTCATATATCTGCTCGGTAGGCTGTTCGGGCTCGACTATCTGTGGCTCGGATACGGAGCGGCGGAGCTGATCTCGGCTATAGCGTTCACGCCGGTAGCCGTCTACACCTACCGTAAAATATTCCCGGGAGCCAAAACGAGCGAGCTTTTCGGGCGCGTACGCGAGTCTATAGAGGAAGCGGACGAAGCCGTCGTAAATCCCGCGGAAAGCGGCGCGGTAGCGGCAGAAGAAAATAACGTTAACTCCGAGTCCGCGCCTTACGCTGAAAACGGCGAAAAGGAAGATAATAACGTAACGCTATAACGCTTATGTGGCGGCGAAAACTTTAAAAACGGATTTAAACGCAAAATGAAAGCGTCCCGGAAAGGGACGCTTTTCACGTATCCTTTAATTCAATTCGTTTCGGAAGAATGGAAAACGCCGGTAGGGCGCGAAGTGAATTTGTCCGCTATGGCGGCGGCGGTCCTTACGCAGGTAATACACGAAACGCGTTTCGCGTAATATTCCGACGTGCGCTCGGAAGGCACCGCGGAGGTTTCGGCAGAGGTCTTCAGTATCTCGCGGCAAACGTAACTGCCCGTAACCGACTTGAACTCCTCCATAGCCTCGCGCGAAAGGGCGTAAATGTCGCGTTTGGCGAGCTCGGGGTGGGCGTAGCCTATAATCATCAGCATTCCGCTCACGGCTCCGCATACTTCGCGCATACGCGCAAAGCCCGCGCCGAAAGGCGCCGATAACGCTTTAAGCATATTTTCGTCGAGTCCCACTTTCGGAGCGAGCGCCATTGATACCGCCTGCGCGCAGGAAAGCCCCGAGCGGAACAGTTCTTCGGCTTTGTCCGCGTAATCCATTTCAGCCTCCTATGAGCGCTATGAGTTTACTCTCCACCGCGGCGGCGTCCGCTTTGCCGCGCGTAGCTTTCATTACATAGCCCACGAGCGCTTTGATAGCCTGCAATTTGCCGTTTTTGTAATCGTTTACGGCACGCGCGTTGGAGGCTACCGCTTCGGCGCACAATTTGTCTATGGCGCTGTCGTCCACGCCCGCCAGATCCTCAGCGGTAAGGTACGCCGAAGCGTCTTTGCCTTCCGCGAGCATCTTTTGTAAAGTCTGCCGCGCTATCTGCGCGTTTATCTTGCCTTCGTCCTGAAGTTTGACGAGCGCGGCGAGTTGAGAGGGCGTTATTTTCAATTCGAACGCTTCCTTTTCCTCCTCGGTCTGCATTCCGCGGAATATCTGCCCGAGTATGAGGTTGGCGGCGAGTTTGGGACTGCCTTCGCGGGCGCAGGCGTTGAAGAAGTCGGCTATCTTCTTGTATTTGACGATGAGCTCGGCTTCCGTGGTACCGAGTCCGTATTCTTCGACATAACGCTTTCCGAGAACGTCGGGCAGCTCCGGCATCGAGGCTTGTATCGCGTCTACGAATTCGTCGGATACCTCTACCGTCAGTATGTCGGGCTCGGGGAAATACCTGTAGTCCTGCGCGTCTTCTTTACTGCGCATACTTTCGGTGGTTTGGGTACCTTCATTATAGCGTCTGGTTTCCTGTATTACCTTTTCTCCGCTATCCAGTACGTCGCATTGACGGGAATATTCGTAGGCGAGAGCTTTCTCCATAAAGGAGAGAGAGTTCATATTCTTTATTTCCGTGCGCGTGCCGAAAGGCTCGCCTTCCTTATGCACCGAAATGTTGACGTCGCAACGCATACTGCCTTCCTGCATCTTGCAGTCGGACACTCCGATATGGCGCATCGTTATCTGTAGCTTTTCCATATACTCGCGCGCTTCCGCTATGTCCGTTATGTCCGGTTCGGACACTATCTCGATGAGCGGTACGCCGCCGCGGTTATAGTCGATATAGGTGTAGCCGTCCTCGTGTACGAGTTTGCCGGCGTCTTCTTCGACGTGTATGTGGTTGATGCGTATGCGTTTGCCGCTCGCAAGCTCAACATATCCTCCGACGCATATCGGTTCGTCGAACTGCGATATCTGATAAGCCTTCGGCAGATCCGGATAAACGTAATTCTTGCGGTCGAGGTGGGTTATCTTGCTTATTTTACAGTTGGTGGCAAGCCCCGCGCGTATGGCGTACGCGAGCACTTCCTTGTTGAGTATCGGAAGGCTACCCGGCTCGCCCGTGCATACGGGACAGCAATGGGTATTGGGCTCCGCGCCGAACGCGGTGGGGCAGGAGCAGAATATCTTGGACTTCGTCTGTAATTCGACGTGAGTTTCCAGTCCTATAACGAGTTTGTAGTCGCTTTTCATAGAGTCACCCCCATATCGAGAGCCACGTCGACGAGCGCCGCGCGCTCGAACGCTTCCGCCGTGCGCAGCACGGTGAGTTCGTCGAATTTTTTGCCGATTATCTGCATTCCCACGGGCAGACCTTTGCCGTCCTTACCGCAGGGTAAGGAGATGGCGGGCAGCCCCGCTATGTTGACGGGAACGGTGCAGATATCCGACATATACGTTTCTATCATATTGTCGGCGGTGTAGTTCAGCGGGAAGGCGGTTGTGGGCGCGACGGGCGCTATAAGCACGTCGCATTTTTCGAATATACCCGCAAAAGCCGTTACTATGCTTTCGCGAAGACGGAGCGCTTTTTTGTAGTAAGCGTCGAAATACCCGGAGCTCAACACGTAAGTTCCGAGCATAATGCGGCGTTTGACTTCTCTGCCGAAACCTTCGCTTCTCGTGCGCATCACCATATCGTTAACGTCGTCGTAATGCGCGGCGCGGTAACCGTAGCGTATACCGTCGTATCTGCCGAGGTTACTGCTCGCTTCGGCGCAGGCGATTATATAATAAACGGGCAGGGCGTCTTTAAGCATGGGAAGGGAAACCTTGACGATTTCTGCGCCCGCTTCTGCATAAAAATCTATCGCTTTACGCACAGCCTTGAGGGTGTCTTCGGAAATACCGTCGAAATATTCCTCGGCAATACCTATACGCAGACCTTTCACGTTTCCGTCGAGCTTGTCCGCGGTGGGCTCTGTGCCGCCCGAGGAGGTCTGGTCGCGCTTGTCCGCTCCCTTTATCGCGTCGAACACTATGGCGGCGTCCTCCACCGAAGCGGCTATTGGTCCTATCTGATCGAGCGAAGAACCGTAAGCTATGAGACCGTAACGGCTGACCGCTCCGTAGGTGGGCTTGAGACCCACCACGCCGCAGAAAGCCGCGGGCTGACGTATCGAACCGCCGGTATCGGAGCCGAGCGCGTATGTGGCGATTCCCGCCGCTACCGCCGCCGCTCCGCCTCCCGAGCTTCCGCCCGGTACGTAACCGCGATTGTGCGGGTTGTACGCGGCGCCGTAACAGGAAGTTTCGGTGGAGGAACCCATGGCGAATTCGTCCATATTGTTTTTGCCGAGCACGACGGCGCCGTGAGCGCACAGCTTCTCGTAGACGGTCGCGTCGTATGTGGGCTTGTACCCTTTGAGTATACGGGAGCAACAGGTCGTCTCCTCGCCTTTAGTGGCGATGTTGTCCTTAATCGCGAAAGGGATTCCCGTGAGCGCGTCGCCTTCTCCGCGCGCAATGCGTTCGTCTGCGGCTTTTGCCGCACGCAACGCTTTTTCCGCGTTTACGGCAACGTAAGCATTGATTTCGGGATTCAGAACTTCGATTTTCCCGAGGTATTCTTCCGTCAGCTTAACGGAAGTCGTAGCGCCCGAACGGAGAAGTTCGGAATATTTTCTTATCTTACCTGCTCCCATCCGGCTTCCTCCTTTTCACGGGGAAATACCCGTTCTCGCCGCCGTTTACGTTGGACAGCACGAGGTCTTGCGGCGAGCATTCGCCGACGGCGTCTTCGCGGAGAGCTTCCACGGGAGTGACTACTCCGCGGTAGGCTTCCGTACCGGACACGGCGGAATTGATGCGCCCCGCGAACTCTACTATCTGCTCCATATCCTTAGTAAGCCCTTCGAGTTCCGAGTCGCTCAATTTAAGTTTGGCTAAGCGTGCGAGCCATTCGACTTCTTTTTTTTCTATCATATTCCCTTCCGTTGACTACCGCCCGCAGAGCGGGCGGCAGAGATGGTCGTTATTCGTTTAAATCCGTCCTGCCGCGCTCAGGCGCGGAGTCCGTTAATCTCTTACCTTAATGTGTATTTCGCGCAGTTGCTGCTCGGTTACTTCGCTCGGCGCTCCCATAAGGAGATCCTGCGCGTTTTTGTTCATCGGGAAAGCGATGACTTCGCGAATGTTGCTTTCGCCGGTAAGAAGCATTACTATACGGTCCACTCCGGGCGCCATTCCCGCGTGCGGCGGCGCGCCGTATTTAAAGGCGTTATAAAGCGAAGTGAATTTGCGCTCCAGCACCTCGCGCGAGTAACCCGCTATTTCGAACGCCTTTTCCATCGTGCGGATCTCGTGGTTGCGTACCGCGCCGCTCGAGAGCTCCACGCCGTTGCACACCACGTCGTACTGGTATGCGAGTACGGAGCCGGGATCGTCTCCCGTAAGCGCTTCGTATCCGCCCTGAGGCATCGAGAACGGATTGTGCGTGAAAGCCCATTTGCCCGTTTCCTCGTCTATCTCGTACATCGGGAAATCGACTATAAAACACATTTTAAAGGACTTTTCGTCGATGAGATTGAGCCTTCTGCCGAGCTCGGAACGTATCGCGCCCGCATAGGCTTCCGCTTTCTCTTTTTTGTCCGCGATGAAAAAGAGCAGATCGCCCGCTTTAAGCTCGGCGCGCTTCGCGAGTTCGCCTTTGAGCTCCGCGGGTATGAATTTGTCGATAGGTCCTTTATAGGTCATATCGGCGTTGACGGTGACGTATCCCAAACCTTTCATTCCGAGTTCGCCCGTCGCGAAAGCGAGCATCTGCTCGTGGAAACCTTTGGAAAGCGTCGCGCCGCCCGGAACTTTTATCGCGCGCACGCATCTGTTCTTGAAAGGCGCAAAGTCGCATTTCATAAAGAAATCCGACAGGTCGATTATATAAAGAGGGTTCCTGAGGTCGGGCTTGTCGGTGCCGTAGCGAAGCATCGAATCTTTGTAGGTAATGCGCTCGAAAGGCGGCGCGGAAACCTCGAGGTCGCTGAATTTGGTAAAGATTTTATAAAGCGCGTTTTCCGCAACGCGGAGCACGTCCTCTTGAGTCGCGAAGGACATTTCGAAGTCCATCTGATAGAATTCGCCGGGCGCGCGGTCCGCTCTCGCGTCTTCGTCGCGGAAGCAAGGCGCTATTTGGAAATATTTATCGAAGCCCGACACCATGAGCAGCTGCTTGAATATCTGCGGCGCTTGAGGAAGGGCGTAGAATTTGCCTTTGTGTTTGCGGCTCGGCACGAGATAATCGCGCGCGCCTTCGGGAGAGGACGCCGTAAGTATGGGCGTCGTTATCTCGAGGAAACCTTCTTCGCGCATTATTTCGCGCATATATGCGACTACCGCGGAGCGCAGGATTATGCGGTCGTGCAATTCCTTGTTGCGTAAATCGAGGAAACGGTATTTGAGGCGCAGTTCCTCTTTGGTTTCGCCCGCGGTGGTCACGTCGAAAGGAAGACGTTCGCTGACTTCGCCGAGTACCGTTACCGATTCGCACACGAGCTCCACCTTGCCGGTCGAAATGCGCGGATTGTAAGTGGATTCGTCGCGCGTGCGGAGTTTGCCGGAGATACTCACGCAGGTTTCGCGGGAAAGTTTGTCGAGCACCGAAGTGTCTTCTATAACTACCTGCAAAGTTCCGTAATGGTCCCTGAGGTCGATAAACGATATGCCGCCGTGGTCGCGGATGTTTTCCACCCAGCCGGCGACGCGTATTTCGGAGCCGATAACGGAGTCGTTTATCTCCGAAATATTGTGTGTGCGATAAATATTGGCTTTGGTCATATCAACGTAAATTCCTTTCGGTTAGGATTGTGGCTTTCAACGTAAGTTGACGCTCTTAAAATATTACCACACGCGCGAGCATAAAGTCAATTTATTACGCGTTATTACGCGCACATTTAATTCAGCGCACGTTGTGGGGAGCGTTTCGGCGTTTTCGCGCCTAAAAGACTTTCGCCGCGGTTGCGGCGCGTTGCGGCGGTTGCGTTGCCGCGATAAGGCGCGCATACCCGCTTTCGGTTGATTTTCGGAGGCGGATATGGCATAATATAACTATTATGAAGATCCTTACCCGTTTGGCAAAAGAAGCAAAACAATACAAAACGCATTACGTCATAGGCATTCTCGCCGTAATGGTGACTACGGCGGTGAGCCTTGCCGCGCCGAGGATACTTTCGGCGATGACGGGAATGGTTTCCGCGGGAATAACCGAGGAAGACCTCAAACTGATAGCGGTCTACGTCGGCGTGTTGACGGCGTTGTACCTCGTCAAATGGTTGAGCCGATTCGTTTCGACGTATATGCTGCACGTCGCGGCGTGGAACCTCGTCAACAACACGAGGGTGAAGCTCTACGACCACATACAGCTTTCGTCGATGTCGTTTTTCAAGGATAAACAGACCGGCGACCTTCTCAGCCGCGTGGTGAACGACACGGCTAATTTCGAATTACTTTACGCCCACGTTATTCCCGAATTCATCACGAATACGATAACCTTCGCGGGGGTATTGATAATATTGCTCGCGATGAACTGGAAGCTCGCGCTCATAACCGCGGTGGTGATACCGCTCGTGGCGGTGGCGTGCGTGTATTACGCGAAAAAGGTGCGCCCCAATTTCAAAGCGGCGCAAAGGCTGGTGGGCGATATTTCCGCGGAGATACAGGACAATATAAGCGGCGTATACGAGATACAGGCTTTCGGGCAGGAAGCGCAGGAGCACACGCACGTCGAGGAACGCGCTAAAAAACATACCGTCGCGATACTGAAAGCGCTTAAAACTTCGGGAGTGTTCCATCCGCTAATCGACTTCGTGTCTTCTATTGGGACGGTGCTCGTGGTGGGAGCGGGCGGATATCTCGCGTATAAGAATCAGGTAAACGTAGAAGACATAGTGGCGTTTTTGTTGTATCTGACGTTGTTCTTTACGCCGATGCAGAATCTGGCGAGACTCGTTGAGGATATGCAGACGGCGTACGCTTCGGGCGAACGCACGGTACAGATACTCGACACCCCGATAGAAATACACGACGCGCCCGACGCCGTGGATATCGGCAAAGCGCGCGGCGAGATAACCTTCGACGACGTGAGCTTCGATTACGGCGACGGCAAGGACGTGTTGCATAACGTAAGTTTCACCTGCAACGCCGGCGAAATGATAGCTTTGGTCGGAGCGACGGGCGCGGGCAAAACCACGATAACGAAACTCATACCGCGCTTTTACGAACCCATTTCGGGGAGCGTTAAGCTCGACGGGGTGGACGTGAGGAAAATAACGCTTAAAAGCCTGCGCGGAAATATCGCGCCGGTATTGCAGGACACCTTCCTGTTCAACGGTACCGTGGCGGAGAATATCGCCTATGCGAGACCGACCGCAAAATTTGACGAAATTGTAGCAGCAGCTACCAAAGCGCATATTCACGAGGAAATACTCGAGATGCCTGACGGATATAAAACAAAGGTCGGCGAGCGCGGAATGCGGCTTTCGGGAGGGCAGAAGCAAAGGCTTGCGATAGCGCGCGCCATACTGCGCGACGCGCCCGTCATAATACTCGACGAGGCTACCGCGTCGGTGGATTCCGATACCGAAAGGCATATCCAGCAAGCCATCAGCGAAATTAACGGAAGACATACCATAGTCGCCGTGGCGCACAGGCTTTCCACCATACGCAACGCGGACAAGATACTCGTGCTCAAGGACGGAAGGATCGCGGAGAGCGGCAATCACGACGA
>CALVOD010000022.1 GCA_944350065.1 uncultured Clostridia bacterium | reverse complement strand
TCGTAAGCACGTCTTGTAAAAGAACGGATACCCCGAACGCAACAATCAATATAATTATCGTGAACAGCACGTTTTTAAGTTGTTTGGGAAGTTTTTTCATCTTATTTGCTCCACGTAATAAGTCATTTTTATTATAACATAGTTTTGGTAAAGAAACAGTTAATGTTTTTCTTTACTATATTATATCAAAAAGACAAGATGATTGCAATTTGAATTGATTACCACAACAAAAGAAAAATCAGACTCCGTAATGGAATCTGATTTTTTCTCCGCTTGAAAGTGCAATTATATAACGCTTATAAAAATCCCTATGGGACACGCACTTAACGGAACGCTTTTTTCTGATTTTCGGATAAATTTGCGCAAGCCGTTTTTATTTCGTTTTGACGGCGAGTATGCACTTCGAAGGGCATTTCTCGGCGCAAACGCCGCACGAAACGCATTTTTCGTAGTCTATAACGGGCAGATTGTCCTTGAGCGTTATGGCGCCTTCGGGACAGTTCCTGGCGCAAAGTCCGCACCCTATGCAGCCGTGAGCGCAATTTACGCGCACTTCCTTGCCTTTGTCGCAGTTACTGCACGCGATATAGTATTTCGCCGAGGCCGGTACGCGTTTAAGCAGTTTTTTGGGGCAATACATTATGCACCTGCCGCAGGATACGCACTTCTCCTGATTGACTACGGCTACGCCGCCTACTATGTCTATTGCGTGCGCCGGACACTCCGAAACGCACTTCGACATACCTATGCACCCCACGGGGCAGGATTTTCTGCCGCCCGCAAGAAGCTCCACCGAAGCGCAGTCCCCGTAACCCTGATAATCGTACTTGTCCGAACAAAGCTCGCCGCCGCTGCAGGCGCACACCACTATCGTTTCCTCTCCCGCGTCCGCTCCTCCGAGCACTTCCGCGATAAGGACTTTGTTGGCCTTGGACGTGGCGTTGCACATACCGAGCTGCGCTTCGCCTTTTACGAGCGCCGCCGCGAAAGCGTCGCAGCCGGCGTAGCCGCAACCGCCGCAATTCGCTCCCGACAGAAGCGACGCCACTTTATCCACCCGCTCATCGGTCACGACGGCGAATTTCTTCGAGCAAACGGCGATCAGTACCGCGAATACCACCGCAAGCCCCGTAAGAAGTATAACCGGTATCAATATCTGTAAAGCTACTGGCATAGGACCTCCTTAACCGAAACTCAATCCGGAGAACGCCGCGAATCCCATCGCTATAACCGCCGCGGCGGCAAGCGTTATGGGGAAGCCTTTGAAGCTCTCGGGGATGTCCGCAAGCTCCAATTTCTCGCGGATACCCGCGAGTATGAGAATGGCTATCGTGAAACCCACTCCGGAAGCGACGCCGTTCACGAAAGAATAAAGGATATTCGTGGTAGCAAGCTCCGTCACGTTCATGATCGCCACGCCGAGCACGGCGCAGTTGGTGGTTATGAGCGGAAGATATACGCCGAGCGCGCTGTAAAGCGAGGGCGAAAAGCGTTTCACGAAAATTTCCACGAGCTGTATGAGCGCCGCTATCACGAGAATGAATACTATCGTGCGCAGATATTCTATACCCGCCGCTACGAGCGCAAGGTCTATGGCGTAGGTAATAACGCTCGCAACGCCCATTACGAATATGACCGCAAGCCCCATACCGAGCGCGGTATCGGTCTTTTTGCTTACCCCGAGGAAAGGGCAAATACCCAAGAAACGCGACAAAACGAAGTTATTGACGAATACGGCGTTGATGACTATGAGCAATACGTACGGCATTACGCGTCACCTCCTTCCCTGTTCAACGCTTCTATGGCGTCTGTCCCGGTTTCGGGCTCCAGAATAAGCGGTATCGGTTTCCCGTTCTTATCTTTGGGAACGCCGTCGTTATCGTTGTTTTTATTTTCGGCGCGCTTTTTAAGGGCGTTTTCGACGGCTTTCACTGCGGCGTTGTAAATGACCATCATTAAGCCGTAGACGAGGAATCCGCCTGCGGGCAGAACGAATATCGTCATAGGCAGTCCCGCTTCCACGAGCGCCGTGAATTCGTATCCGAACAGCGCGCCCGCGCCGAGGAATTCTCTTATCATACCGAGAAGCGTGAGCGAGAACGCGAAGCCGAGCCCTATTCCTATTCCGTCGAGCACCGAAGGGATAACGGGATTGAGCGAGGCATAACTTTCCGCTCGCGCGAGCAGTATGCAGTTGACGACCACGAGGGACAGGAACAGTCCCAGCGAATCGTACAAGTCGGGAAGCCACTTCCGCATTATCATCTGCACGAGCGTCGAGAACGTCGCTATAACGAGGATATACGCGGGTATGCGCACCTTACGGGGAATGAAATTCCTGAGAAGCGAAACTATCGCGTTGGAGCACACGAGCACGAAGGTGGTGGCAAGCCCCATCGAAAGACCGTTTATAGCGCTCGTCGTAACTGCAAGCGTGGGGCAGGTCCCGAGCACAAGTCGGAAGGTCGCGTTGTTCTTGAACACGCCCGAAGTGAGCGGTTCGAAAGTTTCACGGAGATTGCGTGTTGCGTCTTTAGCCATTTGCGGTACCTCCGGTGAGTTGTACGTAGGCGCGCACCGAAGCCTTCACCGCAAGGAATACGGCGTTGGTGGTATAGGTTGCGCTGGTGACTTTGACGGGGGTGAAATATCCGCTGTCGGGGGCGACTATCTGTTCCCCTCCCGACACGTCGAAGTCCTCCGTGGTAAGTCCTATATATTGATTGAGATGATTGTCTTTGAAAGCGTTGGCGCCGAGCCCCGGCGTTTCGGAGTGGCTGTAACCGCTCAGCTTGACGATTTCTCCGTCCTTGATGACGACGAGCATGCTGACGCCTTCGGCGTTATACCCTACTTTGTCCGCTTTGTCGACGTGGATAAGGATAATATACGCGCCGTCGGTGGCGACGAAGACGTTAAGCACCTCCGTTCCGTCGGTATCCTCGAAATCCTTGAGGTCTATTTCTCTGTCTATTTCCGCTTCCGCGTAAACCTCGCCTATCGCCTTACGCAATTCCGCGGCTTCGTCCACCTGCGTGAAAAGGTTGACCACCGCAAGAAGCAACGACGCAATGAGAGCTATCACTCCGAGGCAAACCACTATGCGGACGCTTTCTTTGGACACGTTCAGCTTCTTCATAGCGCCGCCTCCTTTTTGTCCTTTTTGACTTTAGGCGGTTTGCGGTAGCCGAAAGGACGGGGTTTACAAGCCTTGTCGATGAGCGGAACGAGCAGGTTCATGAGGAGTATGGCGAAGCTCGCGCCCTCGTTCATACCGCCGTAACGGCGGATAAGAATCGTAAGCAACGCCGCTCCTAAAGCAAATATTATCGTACCCGCGCGCGTATTGGGCGAAGTGGCGTAATCGGTAAGCATGAACACGCCGGCGAAAAGCACGCCGCCGCCCAGAAGGTTGGGCAGAATGAAATTCCAACCGTTTTTATAGAAAATGAGGCTGAAAAGCGCAATCCCCGCGAAATAGGTAAGCGGGATTTTCCAGTCGATTATTTTGAAAGCGATAAGATATATCGCGGCTGCGATTATCGCCACGGCGCAAACCTCGCCTATCGTGCCGGGGATATTGCCGAGGAACATATCGAGAAGATCTACTTCAACGTTGCCGGTACCTGCGGCGCTTTTCACTTCGGCGAGCGGGGTGGCGCTCGTCACGTAAGCGGCGTTGTCCACGAAACCCACGAAAAAGTCCTTCACGCTAAACGCGCCCGAAGCGTAATCGATGGGACGGATATACTCCATCATCTGCGTGCTCCAGGAAAGCAACAGGAAAACGCGTCCCGTAGCCGCGGGATTGGCGAAATTCCTTCCTAAGCCGCCGAAAAGCATTTTCACGAACATTATCGCCACCAATCCCCCCGCTATCGGCACGTAGAACGGTACCGTGGGAGGAAGGTTGAGTCCCAGTATCATACCGGTTACGACCGCGGAAAGATCTTTGACGGTATTGGGTTTTTTGCGAATGAGATTGTACAGGGTTTCGCCGCACACCGAACTCGCTACGCACAGCGCGACCGTAAGAAGGCTGTACACGCCGAATATCACCACGCCCGCTATGAGACAGAAGCTCAACGCGATGATGACGTGCAACATGATTTTTTCGGTCGTAAGGTTGCTGCCTACGTGCGGCGAGGAGGATACGAGCAGTTTACGGGTACTTTCTTCTTTCATAGCCCCTCCGCTCAAATTTTAAGTTCTCTGATAAGTTTCTTCGCCAGCCTCTGGGACTGAACGAGAGGTCTTTTTGCGGGGCACACGTAGGCGCAACACCCGCATTCGATACAGCTCATAGGATAATACTCCTTGGCATCCTTTATTTTATCCTGCAAAATAAGCGCGTCGGTCATCATCGGCATCAGGTTCATCGGACACACCGAAGCGCAACGCGCGCAATTCAGACAGGCGGTGGGCTTTACGGCGCGTATCTCACGCTCGGTAAGCAAAAGAAGCGCGCTGCTGCCTTTGGTTACCGCGGGCTCGAGACTCGCAAGCGAAATACCCATCATGGGACCGCCCGAAACGGCTTTGACGTATTCCTCGCGCACTCCGAGGTATTCCGCTATTTCCGAAAACGGAATTCCCGTCCTTACGTAAAGGTTTGCGGGGCGGGCAATCGCCTCTCCCGACACCGTCATGAAACGCGCGTAACAGGGTTTCCCGAGAACGCAGGCTTCGTACACGGCGTACGCGGTGGAAATATTGAGCACTATGTACCCCACGTCGGAAGGAAGCCCGCCGTTGGGCACCTTCTCCTTGGTCAAAGCGTAAATGAGCTGTTTTTCGCCGCCCTGCGGATACTTTGTTTTAAGTTCGTGTATTAGTATGCCCTCATCGTTTTCCGTAGCGTATATCATTCTGTCGATGGCGTCGCGCTTGTTGCCCTCTATTCCTACGAGTACGGTGTCCGTACCGAGAGCCGCGGCAAGCAGCTTGATACCGGCGACTACGTTTTCGGGCCGCTCGAGCATAAGCCGATAATCCGTGGTAATGTACGGCTCGCATTCGGAGCCGTTGATTATCAGCGCTTTCACGTCAGACTTGGTCTCCAGTTTGACGTGCGTGGGGAAGGTTGCGCCGCCCATACCGACGATACCCGCTTCCTTACAGCGCGCGATGATCTGTTCGCGCGTAGGCTCCGTAAGCGGAAGAAGCGTTTCCTCGGCGTACTCGCCGTCGTTGTCGATAACGACGTGCGGTATCTTTCTACCGGCGGCGTTCACGCGACGTACGATTGCCGACACTTTGCCCGATATAGGGCTGAATACGTTGGCGGATACGTAGGACGCGGCTTTCCCGATAAGCGTGCCCGCTTTGACGGGATCGCCTACCGCGACGCAAATTTCCGCGGGCGCGCCGATGTGTTGTGTAAGCGGAACGTAAACCTTGTCGCCGACGGGCATCGTCTCTATCGGACTGTCCGCCGAAAGCTCTTTCCTCTCCTTGGGATGAATACCGTGCTTAAAAGTGAGTTTCATACATATTCATTATAACGGTTTCGCGCGCTAAAGTAAATACCCAATTTCCGCCGACGGAAAAAAATTCCGCCATGTGCCGAGCTACCCCATTCTCGGTCTTACGAAAAAAAATACGGCGTCCCCTTTTCGGGAACGCCGTAGCGTCATTTTAGGTCGAAACGCGCGTTAATCGTCGTATTCGTCGGGGGTAATGTCCTTCTTGCGGTCCTTACCCTTGCGCGCCTCTTGAATCTGTTTGTTCTCGATATCCACGGGCACTTTGCTTTCGACTTTGGTCTTTCTGAGTTTCTTGACCACCTTGTCTTTGAGCTTCCTGTAGGAGAGTATTACGATAACCGCGATAAGGATTATACCGATGACTACCGAAGAAACGATGAGCCATACCTGCGGATCTATCTCTCTATCGTCGTCGCCCTCGTCTTTACCGTCATCTCCGCCGTCGCTATCGTCCTCGTCATCTTCGGGAGTCGCTTCGGTCTTATAGGTGCCCGTTCTCACTGCGGAGCCGTCCTCGACAGCCGCTACCGCCGCGTCGTACTCGGTGCCGTCGTCGAGCTTGGTGATGGTAACATCGTCTATCGCGAGCATGCCGACTACGAAGTTCTCCACTTTCTCGTCTTCGCCCTGCGCGTCGTTACTGCCGAGCGTGTAGTTCAAATATACGCTGTGAGAGGAAGCGGATTCGTTATAGTAGTAGAACGTGTACTCGAGCATCGAGGTACCCGGTTCGATATAAAGGGTTTCCCAATATCCGTTTGTGTTGTCGTATACGAGACGGAATTCCGCTTTGGTGCCCGCTTCCGCGAGGAGCTTCGCCTTGAAGGTGATCTTGTAGTAAGACGTCGCGCTCATAGAGAAGCTCGAGGATTGATAATATTGTCCTGCGGCTTCCTGTACGTTGGCAAGCAACATATACATATTGTTTCCGGTCTCGCCGAGGTTGGTCGTGAGGAAATTCTTGACCGCTTCCTCGCCGAAGTCGGCAAGCGCGTAACCGTCGGAGCACAGATAGCTTACGAACGCGTCGTCAATCTTGGTCTTGTCGTATACGCCGTACACGATATTGGGCTCGTCGTCGGTGCCCGATTCCGCGCCGCTTGCGTTGTGGTGAGTATACGAAGCGGGAGTGTATCCGAGATAACTGCCGTCTTCGGTCTCGTCTTCGTAGTTATCGAAGGAATCGGTATAATATTCAACTACCTTGAAGATATAGTTGTTGGTGTAGTAAGAAGCGGTCTCGCCGCGCGCGCTAAGCTGCGCCGCCGCATTCTCTCTCGCTTCCCTTATGTCGGCTACGGTAAGTTCCGCAACGTCTTCCGCGGGAGTATCGATGCCGTATTCGTCCTTGAGAAGCGCGGCTATTTCCTCGGCGGTTATCGTATCGGCGTTGTCGATACCGTACACGAGTTTGTTATACGCGGCTTCGTCGTCGAGCTTCACGAGCATCACGTCGTCGAAATAGACGGTGCCCGAGCTCAGACCGTAAGACACCTTCGTCGCGTCCTCGCCGTCGCCGAGAGCCTTCTCGGTCACGCCGTACTTGTTGCCGAGATAGAGCTCGAGGTTAAGCGTCGCGGAAGACATATTGGTGGCGATATAGAAGTCGTATCTCACCCATTTGCCTGCGGTGTCGATATTGACGTATCCCACGTATTCGCCGTCTTCGGCGGCATTGTAGTCGTCGTAATTTCTGTTGATGGTAAGCGCGTTGGAGTTGTTGGCGAGAGTGACGCTCGCTTTGCCGCCGTCAGTCTTAACCCATACGCTAAGGCGATAATAGGAATTCGCGCTCAGCGTGGAAGTGGCGCTCTTATATCCGAAATAAGTTTCGAACGCGCTCGAGATCATAAGAAGGTTCTTCGACGAAGTGGAACGGTAAGCCAGCGTATCGCCCGCGCCGTAATAGAACGACGCGCGTTCCTCGTCGGTGAATCCGGTATATTTCTCGTAGTTGACGATACCCGCTTCGGCGGAGCCGAAGATGGCTTCCGCTTCCGCTTCGTGGGCGGTGTCTCTGATATACTCCTCGGTTCCGGTCACGCCCGAAACGGTCTTCGTGGTGCTCGCGGCGGAAGTGTATATCTTGCCGTCCACTTCGGCTACCGCGCGTACATAATAAGAACGGTTGGCGGTCGCGGTGAAAGTATATTTCATGTTGTCGCCGTCTTCAACGCCTTCGGAAGCGAGCACTTTGCCCACGAGAACGCCGTCCTCGCGGCTATAGGTGTTATCCGCGTTTTCGTTTCTGAAGCCGTTCATATAGACGTAATAAGCGGTGACTTCGGGATTGACTCTGTTCCAGCTCAAAGTTACGCCGGAAACGCTTACGGTAACCGCGCCGAGGGCGTTTGCCGCAGAGGTGCTCGTCCAGCTCGAAGGGCTCGCCACGCCGATGATATTGCCTTCGTCGTCGAAAATTTCGTCCTCGTCGTCATCGCTGTAGTTGGTATCGGATATCGACGAGAAGTCGCCGTTGGTTATCGAGCTCGTGCTCGAAGAAGTCTCGGTGAGCGAAACCTTCTTCACGTAAGTGCCGCTCGTAGCGGTATTATATTCGGAATAGTCTACTTCGGTGAAGGTGCACGCCGTAATCAGAACGGTACCTTTGGTATGGCTTGCGGGGGTGTAGATATTGCCGGAGCCGAATTCGAAATAGAGGTAAAGCTCTTTGGCGGAAGTCGCGCTGCCTTTGAACAGAACGGAAATTTCCGTCCATTCCCCTGCCGCGATGCTACTGACGGCGGCGGAAGAATTGACGACGGCTTCGGTCTCTTTGTCGTAGACGGAAACCTTGAAGGTGGAGCCGCTCGCGAGGTCTACCGTGTTAACCCACATCGAAAGCCTGTAGAAGTGGTTGGGCTGAACCTTCATAAAGCCTTCCGCGGGCATATAAGTGAGGGTGGTCGCGGTGTAATCCTTATGCGAAAGCATCACGACGTCGAACTTGTCTTCTCCGATAGCGAAAGTTCCGGGCGCGGTCATACCCGCGAGGTTGGGATCGGTGAATACCGTTTCGGTATTGTAAGCGTAGGTGCCGCCGATTTTACCGACGGTGACGAGATCGGCTGAAGTCCTGTCGTCTACCATCGCGTAACGCCAGCCTTCGCCCTCTTTAGCCGCGTCGATGGCGGTGAATTCGGGGGAAGCTACGTCGGGAGTAAGTCCGAAGCCCGCATAGTCGGTCTCCTCGAGAACGGAAAGAGGTTTATAATCTTCCTCGTTCTCGCCGGCGCCGAGTTCGGAATATTCCTTTATCGTAAGGCTGTCGAAGAAGCATCCGCCGGGATAGAGGGTGTCGTCGCCCCATTCGCCTTCGCCGTACCAGAATTCGAGCTGAAGCTGTCTGTCGGCAAGTTCGTTACCTTTAACTTTTATGGTGAGCTGCTGCCAGCTGCCCCAGTAACCGTCGCTCTGTACTTCGAGTTTGGTGTCGGTGGTCGCTCCCGAAAGACGGAAAGTCGCGTAAACTTTTTCGTCTCCGTTCACGTACTGCATATAGTTGTTGTAATCGCTGAGCTCGCTCTCGTAAACCTCCATATCCTCGACGTATTGGTCGTAGGCGTCCTTTTTCTTATTGTAGTCCTCGAGCGCGGTTTCGTACTCTTCGTCGGTGAGAAAATCATTTCTCACGGGAGCTTCGCCGGGATCTTCCACCGCTTCGGGTTCTTCGGGAGCGTCGATCTCGGGTACCCAAATGTAAACCCATACCGAAATCTCGTAATATTTGTTGCTTTCGATAAGGAGATTATAATCGGATACGTATCCCGCTCCGCTTATCGCGTTATTGAGGTGATAGATAAGGAGAGCTTTGCTGTCGAGAGGATTGGCGCCGTAAGCGAGATTGTACGCGCCCGTGGAAGGATTATAAAAATCTTCTATCGCGGGAGCCTTGAAGGAAGCGCAGAGTTCCGCAAACGTGTCGGTGGGAACGAGATTGCCGCTGTCCTCCTCTTTTTCGAAGCTGTAAAGTTTCGACATATCGAATATTCCTCTCGGGTCGGAGGAATAGGATTGATAACTGTTACTGATGGTGGTATATTCGGGGAAATCGTCGTCGTTCTCGAGTCCTTCTTTACCGAGCACCCAAGTGTAGTTGGAAGCGTCGCCGACTTTGGCGGTGTAGAAGGGCTTGATATAAGTCCTGTTGGTGGTACCCGCGTCGTAAGGTCTGTACGCGGTGAAGTTGACGTCGGGATAAACGAGGCTTACCACTGTCTGTCTGCCGACGTTGATATTGAGCGCGCGGGAAATATCCGTGCTTTCGCTGGCGGCTTCGGGGCAGAGCGCGTTGAAATTCTCGGTAAGAGCTGCTTCGTACTCGGCGCAAACGCCGTCCTCGGTCGCGAGCTCGGTGAGCACCACGTTGTCGAACATAACCGTACCTTTGGCAAGGTAGGGATTGGCTACGGTGTTGTTGTCGGCGTCGTACAGCGTCGAAGGTCCGTGTCCGAGCCAAAGCTGAATGCTTATCGTTCTGTCTTCGTAGTTATTGCCTTCGAAATAAATTTCGTAGGTCTGCCAGCGCTGCTCGGTATTTATCGAAAGGTATTCGACGCGGGCGTCGTCCCCTATCGCAAGCGTTGCGCCGCGCTTGGTCATATCGGTATCGGTCTCGTCGAAAATAAGGTCGGTCCAAACGTCGACGGTAAGTTTATAATATTTGCCTTTCGCGATCGTCGCGACTTTGCTCGCGGAATAGAATATCGAGCCGTAGCTTTCGTCCGCGGACATCGATATGACGAGAGCGTTATTGTCGGTATTGTTGCCGTTCCCGTCCTTGGGAGTGTTGGGCGCTATGCCGGGGTACTCCAGTTGGGTGTTGATAGCGTTCTTGTTGGTATTGAAATTGCTTTCGCCGAGATCCACGACGCCGTAGACGAGACCGGCGGCGGTATTTTTCCAGGAGCCGTCGTCGGTAGCGATGCTCCAACCGGTTACGTTGGTCTTGACGTAAGCGCTGCTCGCGCCGGAAGCCGTAGCGAAAGTGCCGTTCGTTATCGCCGCGGTGTCGGTCACGGTCTCGGAGGAACCGTCGTCGTCATCGTCGTCCGGATCGGCGGGCGGTTCGCAAGCCACGGCTATCACCACGCAGAAAATCAGCAAAGCCGCTAAAAGTGTGTACAGGAATTTCCTTGATTTTTTCATTTTACCACCATTGATAAAAGATTTTGTAGGCGGGCGGAACCCGCAAGTATTTACAATATTACCATAACGCGCGAAATAACACAAGAATTATAAGTGAAGTTTTTGAAAATTCGGCGTGTCGGCGGGAGTTCGGGGCGGCGGAACGAAAAAGTTTAAAAACGGCGAAATTTTTTGTATTCAAACGCTTGCGCGGTAACGCACAAAAGTTGTAGTATTGAAAAAAATAATTTTCAATACGAAAAGGAGTACACTTATGAACGCATACGCTCAATCGGTTTTGGATCAGCTTTACCAGCGTTTTCCCACTCAAAAAGAGTTTTTACAAGCGGCCACGGAAATAATCGATTCGTTGTCGTTGGTTTTCGACAGACACCCCGAGTACGAAAAAGCGGGAATACTGGAGCGTTTCGTAGAGCCCGAGAGGCAAATAAATTTCCGCGTAACGTGGATAGACGACGCGGGTAAAGTACAAGTTAACACGGGATACCGCGTGCAGTATTCGAGCGCGATCGGACCTTACAAAGGCGGACTTCGCTTCCATCCGTCCGTAAACAACTCGATAATGAAGTTCCTCGGACTGGAACAAATACTTAAAAACAGCCTTACCGGAATGCCTATCGGCGGCGCGAAGGGCGGCAGCGACTTCGACCCCAAGGGCAAATCCGACAACGAAGTGATGCGTTTCTGCCAGGCGTTCATGAACGAATTGTACCGTCATATCGGCGCGGACACCGACGTACCCGCGGGCGACATCGGAGTGGGCGCGAGAGAGATCGGATACCTTTACGGATGCTACAAGAAACTCGCCAACAACAACGGTTGCGCGATAACCGGGCGCGGCGTGCCTTACGGCGGCTCTCTGGTGAGAACGGAAGCTACCGGCTACGGACTTATTTATTTTGCGAACGAAATGCTCAAAACGCGCAAAGAATCCTTCGAAGGCAAGCGCGTGGTCATCTCCGGATCGGGCAACGTCGCCATATACGCTAACGAAAAAGCCACCAAACTCGGCGCCACCGTAATCGCGATGAGCGACTCCAACGGCTACATTTACGACGAAAACGGTATCGATCTTGCCGCCGTGAAGCAGCTGAAGGAAGTGGAGCGCAAGAGGATCTCCGAGTACGTCAAGGATCATCCCACCGCCACATACACCGAAGGCTGCGACAAGATCTGGACGCTGAAGTGCGACATAGCGCTCCCCTGCGCTACCCAGAACGAGATCAACCTCGACAGCGCCAAAGCTCTTGTGAAGAACGGTTGCATCTGCGTATGCGAAGGCGCGAACATGCCCACCACTCTCGACGCGGTGAAATATCTGCAGGACAACAAAGTTCTGTTCGGACCGGCTAAAGCCGCCAACGCGGGCGGGGTTGCGACGAGCGCGCTCGAAATGGCGCAGTCCGCTCAGAGAATGTACTGGACTTTCGAGGACGTGGACAAAGCGCTCGAAGGCATAATGAAGAGAATATTCAAGCACTGCGACGACGCGGCGAACGAATACGATTGCCCCGGGAACTACGTTATCGGCGCGAATATCGCGGGCTTCAAACGCGTAGCCGAAAGCATGCTCGCGTTCGGTATTTATTAAAATCCCCTACCGCTTACGGCATAGCCGTAAGATTGCGGCGCGAGCCGTGAGTCGGTTGCTTTAAACAAAAACTTTCCCGTCCGTATAGGAGCCTCGGTTCTCAAACGGACGGGATTTTTATATACTTAATACCGTAAGCCTATGTCGTATTCTTCGGTATTCAAGTCGGTAGCGACCGTAACGGTTCTGTCTGTAATCACGAGAACGCTGGCGTTCCTGTTCAAGATATATCTTTCGAGGGCGGTCGGCGCGGAAATACTCGGATTGTATCAGATATGTCTGTCGGTGTTTTTCCTGTTCATATCGCTCACTTCGGGCGGACTTACGACCGTTCTTTCGCGTAAAATAGCGGAATCGGACGCATTGGGCGACAAAACGCGCTCGCTCACCTATCTCACCGCGGCGCTCGCGGTGGGAATGACCGCCGCCGCGGTATCGGTGGGCGCGCTGTATCTGTTCGCGCCCTACGCCACGGTGCTTATTTCCGACGAACGCGCCCTTCCCCTTCTCAGGATAATGATACCCGCTCTCGTGAGCACCACTTTCTACATCATCGTGAGAGGCTGGTTCTGGGGCACGAAGCAGTTCGGCGCCTTTTCGCTTACCGAGCTCATCGAAGAAATACTGCGAATACTGTGCACGTTGCTGCTCGTGTCCGGAGTTGTGTCCGGCATAAACGGAGCGACGGGTATCGCGCTCGCGTTCACCGTAAGCGACGTCATCGTCGCGCTGATAATTTTCGCGATATTCATAAAAAAAGGTGGAAGATTCCGCAAATTCGAAAGCGTGGGCGACATTCTGCGCCCTTCAGCGCCGCTGACGGTAATGCGCGTATTCGGTTCCCTCGTGGGCACTGCGCTCTCGCTGATACTGCCCGCAAGGCTTATCGCGGGAGGCATGAGCGTGGCGGACGCCACCGCGAGCGTAGGGCGCATAGCAGGTATGGCAAATCCCCTGCTTTTCGCGCCGAACGCGATAATCGGCTCGCTTGCGATAGTTCTTATCCCCGAAATGAGCGCTGACAACGTGCGCGGAAATTACGCCTCCCTCAACCGCCGTCTCGACGCGGGAATATCGTTCGCGCTGCTCGTATCGGGCGCCTTCCTCGCGCTGTACGCTTCTCTCGGCGAAGAACTCACGTTACTGCTTTACGACGACTCGCAATCGGGGCTCTATCTCGCCGCCTGCGCCCCCCTTCTGCTGCTTATGCCGATCAACCAGATAGTGACCTCTACGCTCAACAGCGTGGGTATGGAAAAGGAAAGTTTCTACACCTTCTCGATAGGCACGGTATTTATGATTGCGGCGTGTTACGTACTGCCCGCATACATCGGAATCTACGCGGTGATAGTAGCCAACGCCATCTGCCTCCTCATAGAGGTAGCGGGCAACGTCTACCTGCTGAACAAAAAAATTAAATTGAAATTCGGGTTCCTGAAAACTTTATTTCTGATAGCCGTTTTCGTATTTCCGTGCAAACTTCTCGTGGACTGGACGTACAACATTACGGCTCGTGCGAACGGCGTGCTGGCGCTTATATGCGCAGGCACGGCGGGTATGGCGGCGTACGGCGCGCTGTGCTACGCGTCGGGGCTCGTGGACGTGGATATGTTCCTCAGCAGAGTACGCAAAAGAAAGTCCGCAAAGACTTTGTCCGCCGTAAAAAGCAACGGCGCGGAAAGCGTGAGCAACGGCTGAAAACGACGAGGACGCGCGGCGAACGCTCTTGAGCATGCGTTCGTACGCGCGCTGACCGCCGTGACTCAAATATTTTTGTCGCCGTCCGCGGCGGAATGATCCGACCCGCCTGCGGCTTTTGCCGAGGGCGCGGGCGCCCTGCCCGCCGCGAACATACCGTCTTTGAAAACGTATTTCGCAAGCGGATAATACGTAAGGCAGGTAAGCACTATGTTTATCGCCATGATTATCGACTGCGTGGCTATCCTGCCCAAGAGGTAAACGAAATACGTTTTCGCCCCGCGGATATAGTAAAACCAGATGCCGAAGGTATTCACGCCGCACATACACACGACGAAAACTATTGCGTAAGCGATAAGGATTTTGACTACGGGGGGCAATTTGGGTATTTTGTGCACGAGTCCGGGGATAACGCCGAGAAGGACAGAGCCGAGCGTGATGAACACGTTGAACGCGCCGCCGGAAGAATTGATGAGCCAGCCGAGGATATCCCCTACTCCGCCCACTATTCCGCCGCATACCGGACCGAGGAAAATCCCCGCGAGCGCGCACACGAGATAATTGAACGAAACAGCGTTACTGCTCGCGCCCATGAACGGGAGATAGACGGTAAAGCTGTTGGCAATGACCGCTAAAGCCGCGAACAGCGCGGTATACGCTATCCGCCTGACGGTAAAGTACCTTTTGAAACGGTAACCCATAAAAAAAGTCCTTCTGCAAAGAACCCATCGAAAAATAGTCACCTATTTATGCAACGGACGCGGCGCATTACCGCAGGTAAATCACTTACCTTTCGTCCGCAAACGACATCCCATTCTGCGGCACTTAACGCAATACGCCTACTCTGCATTTATTTGATGGATATATCATACCACC
>CALVOD010000021.1 GCA_944350065.1 uncultured Clostridia bacterium | reverse complement strand
ACGGGATATTCGGCGCGGAGCTCGTGACCGTATAACGGCATAGCCGCTTCCGTCCTGAGCGTGTCGCGGGCGCCGAGCCCCGCGGGCGTAAGCCCGTAAGAGAAACCCGCCGCAATCAGCGCGTCGTACAGCTTCGGCGCGTCCGAAGGCGCGCAATACAGTTCGTAACCGTCTTCTCCCGTATAACCGGTACGCGAAACGAGGGCGTTCACCCCGCCCGCGGAGACGTTTTCTTTAAATGAATAATATTTTTCGGGAAGTTCTTTGACGTCGGCTATCAGCGACAAAATCTCTTTCGAACGCGGTCCCTGAAGGGCGAGCTGCGCCACGGCGGAAGAAATATCCGTCAATTCCGCTTCGAATTCGTCGAGATTCGCGCTCATCCATTCGAAATCCTTATCTTTATTCGCGGCGTTCACGACGATGAGGAAATCCTCTGCGCTTTTCTTGTAAACGAGCACGTCGTCCACCGCGCCGCCGCCGGGATAGCACATCAGCGAATAACGCACTCTGCCCGCGTCCATAACGGTAAAATCGTTCGTAAACACGCGGTTGAGCGCCTTGACGGCGTCCTTACCTTTCAGCGTGAATTCGCCCATGTGCGAAACGTCGAAAAGTCCCGCCGCGTTGCGGACGGCGTTATGCTCCGCAATGATGCCTTTAGGATAACGCACGGGCAATTCGTACCCCGCGAAATCCACCATAACTCCGCCTTGTTCGAGGTGTTTAAGGTAAAGCGGTGTGCGTTCGGACATAAGCGTATCCTCCGTATGGCGTGCTTGAATCTTTAATTAAATTATACAGCCGCGCGCGCGACTTATCAATAGTTAAAACTTTTTTTCGGCGGTTGTTTTTACGCCGCGGCAGGCGGTTCGCGTTCAGCCTTTAATTACGTTCACTTCGCGCATAAGTTTGTCGAAATCGCCGTCTGCGACGTAATTCTTTATTATATCCGCAAGCAAACGGAAATTTTTAGCGAAAACCTCTCTTTCGGCTTCGGGAACGCGCGAAAGAACGTAATCCTTGAGCTCGTAGCTGCTCCTGCCGATCCCCACCCGTATGCGTTTGAAACGGTCTGTGCCGAGTACCTCTACTATATTGCGCATGCCGTTGTGGGTGCCCGCGGAACCGAACGCCCGCGCGCGCAAAGTGTACCGTTCGAGATCGACGTCGTCGTATATGACGATAAGCTCCTCGGGAGCGGCTTTGTATTTAGCCATAAGACTTTTGACGGCTTCGCCGCTGAGGTTCATATATGTAAGCGGCTTGGCGAGCACTATCTTTTCGTTTTTACGCGAAAAAGTGACGGTAAGCGCGTTGCACTCCGCCTTCTTGATACTCTTATTGAAACCCTCCGCTATCGCGTCCACCGCCTTGAATCCCATATTGTGATAGGTTTCGGCGTATTCCGCCGTGGGATTTCCGAGCCCTACGATGATAAGCATATATTACCTCTTTTGTCGTTTTCCTTTGAAATAGTCGCTCAACACGCTTGCGCATTCCATGCGCATTATGCCGCCGACAACAGGGAAACGGTGATTAAATCTTTCGTCCGCGGGTAAGTTGTATAACGAACCGCAACACCCGGATTTGGGATCCTCGGTTCCGTAGTACAGTTTCCCTATACGCGAATTTATGAGCGCGCCCGCGCACATTGCGCACGGCTCGAGAGTAACGTACATCTCCGCATTTTCGAGCCACCAGTTCCCTACGGCTTTGCATGCCAGCTCGATAGCCTCTATCTCCGCGTGCCTTACGGCGCAGCTTGCGGCTTCCTTCCTGTTGTGCGCGCGAGCTATGACATCGCCGTCCTTCACGATGACCGCGCCCACCGGAACTTCGTCTTCCGCCGCCGCTTTTTGCGCCTCTTCTAGCGCTATGCTCATATAGTATTCCGCGTTTTTTTCTTCCTTCATCTTCCGTTCCCGCGCCGCTTGAGCGGCGTAAGTCATTCCTCTCCGTTATTGCGTTTCGCCGCCTTTTTGTAGGCTCCGTTACATAGCTTTTCCGCTATGTCCGCATACAGCCCGAACATCCCCGCGTGCCCTCTTACGAGCTCGTCGAGCTCGCTTAACGGATACGGGTGAGCGAATTCGTCTCGTCCCACTTCCACGGTAAGCCCCAGCCGCCCCGTAGTCAGCGTCCAATAATCTTTCAATCCGCCCGCCGAGCGCGGCGTCTTTTTGAGTCGGTATCCGAGAGCGCGCGCTACGCGTGCCGCTTCGCGCCTGTAGCGCGTATCCTTGCGGAAACCCCAATACACTTCCTCGCCTTTCGCGTGATACGCCACCACGAGCGCGTAGTCCTTGTCCTCGCGCTCCATAAGGTCGCGCGCCGCGCGCGTTTCGGGCTCGCTGAACGGTCGCGGTCCCACATACCCCGCCGGAGCGGGCAACGCACGGTTGTATTCGCCTTCTCCCCAACCCGCGTCGAAATTATTGTTGATATCCACGCCCGCGATATTGGCTTTCCACAGACTGAAGTCCGTCGAACCGTCGTTTATGCGCACGAGCCGCGTACGCTCCCGCATACGCAACGCGAATTCGTCGAGCCCGTGTTCGGCAAGTATCGCTCCGTCTATATTCAGCGAGGGCACCACGTCTATCGGATAGTCGCCCGAATACGCCGCTGTCAGTTTCAACAGCAATCGCGCGGTTATGTATTCGCGCGCGTGTACGGCGCCTACTATGAGCACGCCGCCCTTCCTTTCGCTTCCCTTCGAAATAACGGGTATAGGGTAACCGTATCTCGTAGCGCCTATGTATTCGAGCCTGCCGCCCGCGGCTTCCGCCGCCTTTATCAATTCGGGATATCGCATATACCAATATATGCTTCCCTTCCCGAAAACGTGCGCGCCGACGCGTTTATTTACGCTACGTGTTATTTATGGTAAGCGTTGCCGTTTATTATAGTTTCCGCGCGATACAACTGCTCGAGCAATATCACCCTCATAAGCTGGTGCGGATACGTGACTTTCCCGAACGAAACGGTTTTGTCTGCCCTCGCGTAAACGCTTTCGTCCACCCCGTGCGAGCCGCCTATTACGAAGGTGAATTCGCTTGCGCCGCGCGCGCTTTCTCTGTCCAGCATTTTCGCGACCTCCTCGCTCGTGAGCTGCTCCCCTCTCGAATCGGTAAGCACGACGTACCCTTTGCATTTGGAAAGTATGCCTTCCGCTTCCTGTTTTTTATTGGCTGCGGGCGACTGATCGCATACTCCTTCGGGACACTCCGTAACTTCGACCCGAGCATATCTCGAAAGTCGCTTCAGATACTCGTTCACGGCGTCCGTCCAGTATTTTTCTTTCAGTTTGCCTACGGCAACCACCCGTATTCTGATCACCGCAAAATTCCCCAGATATAAGTGAATACCGTAACGACCAACGCCGAAACGAAAGCCGTGATCAACAATATATAATCCTTTAAAGAAACTTTGCGTTTCTCTCCTTCCGCGCCCGCCTCGGCGGCGTAAGAGACACCCGCGCCCGCATTGTTTGCGCGAACTGCGGCGTCGTTATCGGCGTTATACGCGGGATAACCGTAAATATCGTATATGCGCACGCGCACGTCCTCGTCGTAAGAGCTTCCCGCGGGCTCGCCCGCCGTTGCGGGATAAGGGTCGCGCGCCTCTCTGTAACGGACGTTGATTGCGGCGAATCTTCTAAGACAAATTATTATTAGCCAAACCGCTACGGCTACGGAGAGCGCGAGCACTATCACGTTGGAATACACGAAAGAACTCACGAAATTGGTTATCTGTCCTATCGGGCTTCCCGTCTGACTGCCGTAGGAGGAGAGCGTGATGACGAAATTATTGATGAAATGCACGATCATTCCGGGCAAAATGCTTTGCGATTTAACAGCCATATACGCTATGATGATTCCGATGATCATAGTGGGGAAGAACTGCGGAATATTCTGATGGAAGGCACCGAAAAACAGCCCCATAAAAATAATTTTCACGCGGTCGCTTTTTTCGTTGTCGAGCGCGGCGAGAAGCACGCCGCGGTTGGTTATTTCCTCGAAGAAGGCGGGGAACATCGAGCCCGTAATTATTTCGAGAATAAGCACTTCCGGCCCCGAATAAATGGTGCCGCCGCCGAGCGCATAGGTATAGCCGAGCAATTCAAGCGCGGTATAAGAAACGGTTGAAGCGCCGATATTGACGATATATCCGAGCAAGCCTATCGCTATCGCAAGAAGATAAGATGCCGGCGATATGCGGGTATTGAGTCTGACGTCCCTGACGAAATCGGTATTGGAGCCCGCAACCCACGTTCTGTACAGAAGGTACGGCAACACGCCCAAGCAGAAGCACTGCATAATCGTGCTGAACAACCACGAAGAAACGTTGTCGCTCAGATTGACGAAAGAAAACAACATTCTTGCCAGCTGAAGGCTGACGATGGAGGTAAGCATTATACCGCCGAGTTTAAAGGTTTTGCTCATACGCGCTCCTTGAAATCCGCTCCTCACGCGTCACGCCGCGCCCACAGCCTCGAGCAAAGCGGAAAGCACGGTAACCGCCGCGAGCATGACAATGAGTGCCACGCACCACGGATCCCGTGCAAAAAGGTTATTCTTTCTGCCGTTCAAGTCGGTTAAATCCGCTTTTCGGTCGCAAGCGTTGTCCGACTTATCGTCCGCGGTATTATTATGATACCATATATTATTGACTTTAACGACAGCTTTTTTGCAAAACACAAAGAAGATGATACGTTCTTTGGGGTTCAATTCTTTTCTGCCCGCCAGTTTGACCAAGCCGTAAAGTGAAGGATACAGAACGGCGGCGCCCGCAAGGCACATCGCGCAAAGTATCCCGGCGCTCTGCGCGTCGAGCGCGGCAAGCGCGTTATATCCCGGGACTAGTCCCAAAAACAACGCCAGTACGTTGTTGAAAAAATGCACTGCCACTGCATACCAAATATTGTCGGTAGCTTCCACGAGGTAGGCGAGCACCGCGCCGAGAATGAACTGATGCACGAGTTGAGCGGGATTGAAATGCCCGAGCGCGAAAATAAGCGCCGAAAGCAATATCGCTTTTACCCTGCCTTTCGGGCGGTAGGAGCCGAGCAGAACGCCGCGGAACATAAATTCCTCGCCTAAGGCGGGCGCCGCGCACACGCATAAAAGCCCTAAAACTGCGTTAAGCGGCAAAGACGGGTCGGGAAGCTCGGTCGCGGAATAAACTCCCACAGATTCGAGCAATTTATTGAAGCACACCGCAAGAAGCGTATTCTGCATAAATATCCCTACCGTGACGGGCACGGTTACGGCAAGCGCCGCGAAAGATATTTTGCGTTTATACGGTACCGTAAGGGAGAAAGCCTCCCGTCTCAAATAAAACAAAACGCCCGCTGCTATGAAAAAGCCGAGTTGAGTACAAAGATAATTAAGCCACGTCGTGACGTCGCCCGCCGGGAAAAACGCGACTATCGCGGACAACACGAATGCGGCGGCGAGACCGCCGACGTATGTGAGCGCCGATTGCTTGGAGCCTATTTCCGATCCTATGTTACCGTCCATTCGCTTTCACCGTCTCCGCGTTCGCGTATTGCGTCGCTATTACCATTTCGTAGTCCCTGCCTCTTTGCGCACCCGCTTTTTCCATATTTTCCATAGCGGTTCCGAAGGCAAGGTCGTACGTATTGTTTTGCTCGCTCAGGTGCCCTAATATAAATTTACGAGTACCCGTTTCTGCGATTTTAATCATTGCTTGCGCGCAGGACAGATTGGAAAGATGCCCGCGCGTACCGAGTATGCGTTGCTTTAAGTATTGCGGATACGAGCCGTGTATAAGCATATTCACGTCGTGATTGCTCTCTATCATCACCACGTCCGCGCCAGAAGCCGCTTCCATAACGGTGGGGCTGAAATAACCGAGGTCGGTAGCGTAAACGAATCGCGTCTCGCCGTCGGATACCGAGTAGCCCACGGGATACACCGCGTCATGCGAAATTCGGAAAGGTTTGATTTCGAAGCCGGCTACGGCGAAAGGATTTACGTCCTTATAATAATAACCCCCGCGCATCCCCGTGCGCCTTTTAACGGCGTTCAGCGTGCGCTCGTTGGCGTATACGGGCACGGCGTAGTTTTCGGACACGGCGGCTATACTCCTTATATGATCGTCGTGCTCGTGGGTAACGAGTATGCCTTTGACGGCGGTAAAGTCCGTCCCCGCTTCCGCAAGCGCCGCGGCAAGCCGCGACGCGCTTACGCCGCAGTCTATCAGCAATCTTTTTTCGCCGGAAGTTATCAGCACCGCGTTTCCCTTGCTCCCGGACGCAAGCGCGGTGATCTCCAAAGCCATTATTTCCTGACCGCCGTATATCGCTCCGCCATTTTCACCGGATAATAGCTTTGCTTGGATTTTCTCAAACCTTCGAGCCCCATATCTTCCTGTTTGTTTATATACCTCACCGCCGCGAAATGCTTGGCGCAGAACAGATTGTCGAGCGTGGGATATATGCCTCGATAATCGATATTCCCTTTCTCGAAATACAGCGCACCTATGCCGTTGGGAAGAATTTCTCCCGCGGCAAATCCCGCTATTTTACCGTCTATCTCCATCACGTCCGCAAAACAGTTAAAGCCGTCGAGATCCTTAATAACCTTGTCTATAACTATTATTTCCTCGTCGACGTCCACCCTTTCGAGTTCCTTATACTTTATCCACCCTTCCTGCTCGCAAAAACGCACCCCGTTGTCGATGTGCCGGTAACTCCATTCGCAAAGAAGCCGCATAAGCCCGTCTCTGTCTTCGGGCGTATATGCGCGGAATTCGTATTTGGGTTCGAATCTGTTTATGAAATTCCTTTTCGAATGATATTTGCCGCCCTGAAGCCCGATAAGGTCCTCCGGCGCGTAAAGATATTCGCTTCTGTCTGGATTGTAGGTAACTTCGTAGCCGCGCGCTTTGAGAATCTCCGCCTGCCACGCGTTCGCGCCGATTATCTCGCTTACGCCCATTCTTTCGTAAACCTTCACAGCCCCCTCGTAATCCTCTTTGTAAGCGGTCAGCGGCGAAAAATAACGCCTTTTCCCCTCCGCTTCCGTGCTCATAAGGGCATAGACGTCGTTGGTTTCGACCAGACAGCCGTACGGCGCGAACCAGCCCGCTATCGTGGTGAGCGCATAGCCGGTATCGTCCGTTATCGCCGTCTTCATAAGTTCGTATATCTTCTCGTAATCTTCTTTGTTAGGAATGTGCATATTGTCTACGCGTCCCGTTTTGATTTTTTGCGTATCGCTTTACTACCCGCTTCTGCGGGTAGTAAAGCGATTAAAGTTGAAGGTTTTTTCAATCGGTTATTATCGGTATCTTCGCAAGATAGACGATGTCCTCGCGGTTTGCGGCTTTGCCTTCGGCAAGCACGAAGGCTTTGCGGTATATCTCGCCGCCGGCAAGCTCCACGAGCTTCTCGAGCCCCGTAAGACTGCCGCCCGTGCTTATCACGTCGTCCACTATCGCCACCTTCTTACCGCGCATAAGCGCGGCGTCGTGCGCCGAAAGATATAAGGTCTGATCCGCCGCCGTGGTGATCGATTTCACAGTCACCGAAATGCCGTCCTGCATATAAAGTTTTTTCGACTTGCGGGCTACGCAATAAAACTCTTGCCCGAGTCTGCGCGCTATACAATGCGCAAGCTGTAATCCTTTACTCTCCGCGGTAAGCACCACTTCCGCGCCTTCGAGCTTTGCGGCGAGCTTCTCGGCGCAATGCTCCGTCAGCGCCTGCGCCCCGTGAAGATTAAAGAAACATATGCTGACGCCGTTGCCTATCGGCAATATCGGCAAATCGTGTTTGTAACCGCATATATCGAGCGGATAATATTTTTGCATAAGCCTAAATTTCGTAATCTGCCGCAACCGACGCCGAACGTACGGCGTGCATGTGCGGCTTGACGACCCCGCAATGATAGGGATCGCGCTGGTAGCTTTCGAGCGCCGCCCTGTCCTCGACTTCCACGGAAAGCGCTATATCGTACGAGCGCTCCGAATGAAGGAAATCCACTCCCACTTCTATCGAACGCAGTTCGGGCACCTTACCCGACATGGAAAGCAGAATTTCCTTCGTTTTCGCGAGGTTTTCCTCGGTGGGCTCTTTCAGCTTGAAAAGCACTATGTGTCTTATCATAACCGTTTACCTTACTCCGCGACGGGCTTCACGGTGCCGTAAAGCTCCTTGATCATGGCTTCACGTTCGGCAAGCTCCTCCGCGGGAAGCTCGGCAAGCTTGCCCGCCTTATTCGCCTCGATGAAGTAACGCATACGGTGCAGTTTCTTATTGGTGACCTTGAAGCGGAAGGAAGCGAACAACGCTATACTTATGAGAACGGCTATCGAAATACCCATGATGAGTCTTATGGCGAGCAACGCGCCGTCGGACTGCACGATATAGATATCGGGAGCATCGGAAGACTCATAGTCCGCCGCGTCAAGAAGCCAGCCGACGAGTCCTACGCCGAACGCTCCGGCTATTTTACGGATGAGCGTCATCATACCCGAATAACTGCCGGTGGGACGGTTGCCGGTAGCGAATTCCGCAACGTCCACGGTGTCGGGGAAAATTATCCAAGGCATCATCTGAGCTCCGCCGAAGCCGAGTCCCATGATGAACGCGAAGATCGGGATAAGCACCGGAGGCGTCCAGGAAGGCGACATGACCGCCATCATGATACCGCCCGCTATATAGCAGGGAAGCCCCATACGGAAAGCGAACTGCTTGCTTTTCTTATCCATTACCCATCTCACGAGCGGGAAAGCGATGACCGCCGCGACCATGAGAGGCGCAACGATGAACATCGAGGAGAATTCCATATCCAAGATCGATTCTCCGTGCCAGACGTCGGTGGCATAATACACCGCGAGAGCGGAAAGCATATCCATACACATAAACGCGGTGGAATACATAACGACATGCCATCTGAAAGACTTGTTTCTGAAAGGCTCGGCGTAATTTGCGATGAATTTACGGAAATTGAATTTCTCGCGCGGACCGGTAGGCTGTATTCTTTCTTTCACGAAAATGCTCGCTACGATCAGACCGCCGCCGAAAAGCGCGCCGAACACTATGGCGATGATGAGCCAGAATTCGGTGCCGTTGATGGCGGGAAGCATACTGCTTTCCGGGGTGGTGTAAGCTTCAAGCACGAGAAGCGGGACGATATACGCTATTCCCGCCGCAGCCGAGCTGAATATAAGTTTAACGGTATTGGCGTTATTGCGTTCGCGGAAGTTGGGGGAGATGTCGGAAGCAAGCGAACAATAAGGTACCTGAGTTATGGTGGAGAAGGTATTCCACAGCAGGTACATTATCAGAACGTAAGCGATGAATCCGCCGTCGCTCATACCCCAGGATTTGACGGGAGCGAAAAGAAGGAACAAGCCGACTATGAGCAAAATACCGCCCACGAACATATAAGGTTTACGCCTGCCGAAACGGGAACGCGTATTGTCGGAGATGAAGCCCATGAGCGGATCGCTTACCGCGTCCCAGAGCTTGGCAATCATCATTATCGTACCGGCAAGAGAGGCGGCTATGCCCAAAGACGTCATGTATTTGAGCATTATGCAGGACATGAGCGCTACGCCGCCGCCGTCCATCAAAGCGCCTATACCGTAAGCCCATTTTTCTTTGACGGGGATATAATCGGGATGATTTTTATCGACTTTGGCGTCCCTGACCGCGTTTTCCGGACTACCGTCTTCGGAATTTACGGCAACTGCTGCTGTGGTGTCTAAGTAATCGTTGTTTTCTGGCATCGTGACCTCCGCAGTAAAAATATTCGCTCTTTAGAAAAACGACATAAATATAATACACCAAAACCGCGCGCATTACAAGCATAAGCAATAAATAATTATGCGCATATACGCACACGCGAAGCGCAAAGCGGTAGCCCGCGCGGCAAGCCGAAATAACGGACGCGCTTGTAAAAATGCGAAGACTGTGCTAAAATTTAATCGACCGCGCAAACGGTTTCCGATTAAAAAACCTACGGAGAAAAAAACGATGTCTCTCAAGAAACTGATATTACACCGCATAATACCTTTACCGGCGATAGATTCCTGCTCGAGCTACGTATTCGTGGCGCCGCACCCGGACGACGCCGAAGTAGGCGCCGGAGCCACGATGGCGAAACTTGCCGAGCAAGGCAAACGCATAACGCTCGTAATAGCTACCGACGGAAGATACGGCGCGGAAAGCGCGGACTACGAGCGCGAGGCGCTCGCTTCGAAACGCAGAGAGGAGCAGGAAGCCTCCGCAAAGCTGCTCGGCATACAGGAAGTTGTATTTCTTCCCTTCGAAGACGGCGGGCTGTACGACGAAAGGGAGCTCGTCAAGGCGCTCGTGAAAGAATTCACGCGGCTTAAACCTCAGGCGATATTCTGTCCCGACCCGATGCTGCACACCGAATGTCACGCCGACCACCTGAAAGTCGGTCGCGCGGCGTTGAGCGCCGCCCTAATGAGCGGAAACGCCCCTATCGCCCGCGACATAGCCGACGAAACGCCTGCGAATATCGCCATGATAGCGATGTACTACACGGACGAGCCGAACAGATATTTTGCGACTGGCAAGAAATATCTCGAGCTTCAGCGCGCCGCCATGCGCCTGCACTCCAGTCAATTCACATTCACCGAAGACAAAAAAGGTACAGGCGATATGATCTCCCTTTACAATAAGTTCCGCGCTCTGCTTTTCGGCGTCAAAACTTTGAAGGGTTACGCGGACGGCTTTCGCGTGCTCGCGCCCGTGCACACCCACTGCTGCGCAGAAAAAATTTAATTCTTTATACGGCATACGGCGCTACGCGTTCTTTGCGAAAAACCGGAATACTTTTACGGTTTTCTTTAAACGCGACGATTCCGATTTAATGGAAGGTAATTTCCGTTTTCACCTCGAGCTTAGCCCTGCCGAGGTAATTTTCCGCGCCGTTATCGCGCCATTCCGCGCCCCCTTTGCCGTAAAATCCGCCGTAAATATCGAATATGTCCACGCCTTCCGCTCTGCACCGCTCGAAAGCCTCGGTTATATCGGAAACGATTTTCTCGGAGATGAGCGCGCTGACGCCGTCCGAAGGCTCCACGTCTTCGGGTGCATAGGTGTCTGACTCGGACAACACTTCCTTCAATATCAACTTGATTTTCACCTCAACCGTGGCGGTGAGAGAACCGGGATCGAAACTCTTTTTCGCGCTCGACCTCACGATATAACAGTTATATATCTCTCCCGAGGACGAATCGGTAACGGTCACCGAGCCCTCCTCTATAACGGAATTGACGTAAGCGAGTCCCGCCGTTCCTTCCTCGGACAAAGTGAAACGGTATTTCCCGTCGCGAAAGATCGCCGTAGCACGGAAATCGAATACGTATTGCTCATCTCCGCCGCCTTCCGGGCTCTCCGTCCCCCCTCCGCTCGTACCGGGATTTTCTTCGGATTGGGCAACTCTTTTCGTAACTACAGGAAGCCAATTAGCCTTATTATAGGTATAATGACTGACGATGAATTCTCTTATCGTGCGCACGGTCCGGTCGTTGAAATAGCCGAATTCCATAAGCGCCCGTTGAATATAAAACGAGCTCGTTTCGGAGTAGGCGGTCTTTGCGGAAAGTATGTCCGCGGCGCTGCCCTCCGCGGCAAGCAGCAACGCGTTTTCGGAAAGGTAGGCGTTTCTCACGAGGTAGTCGAGCGAATAGTACGCGCCGCGGTCGATGACGCCTTTACCGAGTATAACGAGATTGCAATGCGACATCGCCACTATGAGATTGCTTTGCTCGCTGATCTTCGTAAGCGCCCCCGACAAAGTCTCCGAACGCGCTTCCGAAATAATATATCCCGAACTTTTGCTGTCGTCGTCGGAGGGCATAAGTATCTGCGCCGCTACCGAATACCCTTCGTCGTCGGCGTCTATCGCGAGCCCTACCACTATCGCCCTGTCCTGAAGGGGCACCACTTTGACTCCCATAAGCATTATCAGCGCAAAGCATACCGCGAAAGCCACCCATTTATACGCGCGTTTCATCGTTCACCTCCGTAGCAGAGAGCGTTTCCCGATTTTTCGAGTTTTTCGAGCGGATCTCGAGCAGAACGAGCGTAGCCGCGGTAAGCGCGACGGCTATAGCCGACAGCGGATAACGCCATACGCTCAACGCGAACCGCACGGCTCTTTCGGAATTATAAAAAAGCGTTTCGGTAAGTATCAGCGCCGCGACGGCGACTACAGTAACGCCGACAGGCAACGGCAAACCCACGTTCTGCGCGGCTTTTCCCGCGGAAAAAGCGAATATCGCGAGCACTATCACGGCAAAGCACAGCCAAAGCACTATCGCAGGCCAATCGATACTGCCTATTTCGGTATTTACCACGTTGAAAGAGCCCAGCGAAGAAAAAGCGTTGCCGACGAGATACCCGCTCATACCGTAAGTCATTACGAATACCGCGTAAAGCGCGGGTATTATAAGCACCGCACCGAGCGCGCCGCCTATGACGGGCGCGTATTTTTTCAAGGCGGCGAGCCCTTCCTTACCGGCGGCGCCGCCCCGCGCGGCACGCGCCGCTTCCGGTTTGCGTTCTTCGCCGCTCTCGTTGGTTTTCAAGCGGAAAAACAACAACGGAGTGTAATCGAAAAACCAAAAAAGACTTCTGTCGAACGCTGAAGCCACGGGTGCGATACCGTCTGCCGCAACGGGCAGAACGTAGGACGGCTCCACCTTAATCTTCCCGAATACCGCTCCTATAAGTATCAGCACCGGAACAAGCCATAACGCTATTTCGGCAACCCTTCCTATACCTTTGGCAGCCCTTACGGCAAGAAACGCGATTGCAAGCGTCAGTATTACCGCCACCGCGTCGGCGGATACGTTATAGAAAAGATAGGAGGTCGTGAAGGTATTGACCTCTGACATATAAACGGCGCATTTGAGCGTAAACAGCACGATTGCGGGAACGGCGAGGGTAAGATACGCCACGTTTCCGTAACGCTCTTTTATCGCTTCGATTCCGCCGAGCGCGGATATTCTCACGATGACCGCGAGCATACCCGCTTCAATAACCACAGCCGCCGTGATGACGAGCCACATATCCCTTCCCGCGGCTTCCGCCACGAGCCCGGGCAACAAAGAGAATTTGAATACGAAGGATAACAGGAATGCGAGTATCCCGTATTGTCTTGCGGTAAGTATATTGTTTTTCATAATTTGAGTCGGGTATTGTTATGAAGTCTTAACGCGGCGGTACGGCGCGTTCTGTCCTTAATGGAAACTTTCAGAATACTGTCTCGGAAATCCCCCGGAACCACGGGCGCGAAAGGCGCGAGATAAGCGACTCCGTAGATCTCCATCGAACACACGTAAGCGAGAATGGCTATCACCGCAAGCAAAATCCCATAAATACCGAAGGTGGCGCCCACGAAGACGAGGGAAATTCTTATGACGCTGAAAGCGCCCACTTCGTCGGGTATTGCGAAAAGCCCTATGCTCGACATAGCGGTGATAAGCACCGTAAGCGAGGACAGTACGCCTGCGTTTACGGCGGTCTCTCCGAGAATTATGCCCCCGACCACCGACATCGCCATACCGAGGTAGCGCGGCATTCTGACACTCGCTTCGCCGAGCACTTCGAAAAAGACGAGCGCGATAAGCATTTCGAGCACCGGCGAAAACGGTATGCCGGTGGTGCTGTTTATAATGGTAATTAGAAGTTCAAGAGGAAGCACCTGATACTGGTGCGACTGCAACGCGACGAAAACGCCCGGAAGGAGCACCGCGAAAAACACCCCGAGCAATCTCATTATCCTCACCACGGTCGTGCGCACGGGGCGACGGTAATAGTCTTCGGAATCGTGGAAATCCTCTATCAGCATAAACGGCAAAGTGATGACCATGGGCGAGCCGTCAACTATAACGCCCACCCTGCCGTCGAGAAGTTTAGAGGCGAGAATATCGGGCTTTTCCGTGGCGCCCGACTGCTTGAAAACGGAATAATTACGCTCCTCGAGGAATTTCGCGACATAGCTCGAGTCCACTATTCCGTCGATATCTATTTTTTTCAGTCTCTCCGTAACTGCGTCCACGACGTCCTTGCGCGCGATACCTTTGAGATAACACACGCGTATCTGCGTGCGGGTATACCTGCCGACGACGATCGCTTTGAAAACGAGCTTGCCCGAGCCGAAGCGCCTGCGGATAAGCACCATATTGCTTTTGAAATCTTCTGTAAAGCCTTCTCGCGGTCCCTTGATGACCGCCGCGGTAGGCGGCTCCATTATCGGGCGGGTGGCGTAGCCCTGCGTTCCCACGGCGAAATACTCCCGCGCGCCCTCCACGATAACGCCGCAGGCGCCCTTGGCGAGTTTTTCCGCAAACGCCTTACGCGAAGGAAAACTTTCCAACGCCTCCGCCGTGACTATCACGCCTTTGAGCCCTTCCGCGGTAGGCTCGAACTTCCCTTCGGAAGCGATAAGCGGGGTAAGCACTCCCATGTCTATTTCGCGCATCTCCACCATACCGTCGCAGAAAACGAGCGCCATCCTGACCGCGCCCGCCGTAAACTCTCTTACGACGAAATCGTCGCTTCCGTTGAAAGCGCGTTTAAGTAAATTAATTTCGGTATCGTAATCTTTCATATCCGTAAGGATTGCCCTTTTCGGAAAAAATAAACCGGAAGGGAACGCCCATCCGGTTCTTTGCAATCTTACGTTCGATCAAGCTTTGGCAACTATGTTCCAGAGTTCTTCGGAGGGCTCGAGCTCCTCTGCCTTGCCGGCGTCGGCAAGCGACGCGACCTTCGGATCGAGCGGCAGCTTCGCCACCGCGCCGATAGAATACTTCTTCGCCGTCTCGTCGATGCGGCTTACTCCGAACAGATAATGCCTGCTTCCGCAATCGGGGCACTCGAAATAGGACATATTCTCCACTATACCGAGTATCGGTATATTCATCATATTCGCCATTCTTGTAGCTTTAGCTACGATTAAGCTCACCAATTCCTGCGGCGAAGTCACTATCACTATACCGTCCAACGGTAACGACTGGAATACGGTCAAAGGCACGTCGCCCGTTCCCGGAGGCATATCCACGAACATATAATCCACCTCGCCCCAAACCACGTTCGTCCAGAACTGCTTGACCGTGCCCGCAAGTATGGGACCCCTCCATATAACGGGTTCCGTCTCGTCTTCGACAAGCAGGTTAAGCGACATAAGGCGTATTCCTGTAGCCGTAGCTACGGGAAGTATGTTTTCCTCGTCCATCGCCTCCGCTATCTCGGTTATCCCGAACATCTTGGGTATCGACGGTCCGGTTATGTCCGCGTCGAGGATCGCCACGCTATAGCCCTTCTTCCTTGCCGCCACCGCGAGCGAAGCGGTCACCATCGATTTGCCGACGCCGCCCTTACCGGATACGACGCCTATTACCTTACCTACTTTACTGAGCGGATTCGGGGGAGCGAGAAAGCTCTCTTTACCGCCGCCTTCGCGGGAAGCGCATTCCGCGGAGCAATGATCGCAATC
>CALVOD010000020.1 GCA_944350065.1 uncultured Clostridia bacterium | reverse complement strand
AAATACGGAAATGCCCAGAGAATATCCACTCGACAAGATCAGGAATATAGGAATTATGGCGCACATCGACGCCGGCAAAACAACAACGTCGGAGCGCATACTTTTCTATACCGGTAAGACCCACAAGCTGGGCGAGGTACACGAGGGTGACGCAACTATGGACTGGATGGTTCAGGAGCAGGAAAGGGGAATAACCATAACCTCCGCTGCGACCACCACGAAATGGAGAGATTGTTGCATTAACCTTATCGATACTCCCGGGCACGTCGACTTCACAGTAGAAGTGGAGCGCAGTCTGCGCGTACTTGACGGAGCGGTAGCGGTGTTCTGCGCCAAAGGCGGCGTCGAACCGCAATCCGAAAACGTATGGCGTCAAGCCGACAAATACGGCGTGCCGCGTATAGCGTTCGTCAACAAGATGGACATAAACGGCGCCGATTTCGAAAGGGTGATCGGTATGATGCGCGATCGTCTGCACACCAATCCGTTGCCTATAACGCTGCCTATCGGGCAGGAAGACACTTTCCGCGGGATAATAGATCTTATCCACAATTACGCGGTGATGTATCACGACGACGATTGCGGTAAGGAATTCGACATAGTACCCATTCCCGAAGAATACAAAGAGAGCGCGGAAGCGCACAGACTGCAAATAATCGAAGCCTGCGCCGAGCACGACGACACTTTGCTCGAGAAGTATTTCAACGGCGAGGAGATAACCGAGAGCGAAATGCTCAACGTGCTTCGCAAGTCCACCATAAACATGCAGATCGTTCCCGTTATCTGCGGAAGCGCCTACCGTAACAAGGGTGTTCAGATACTGCTTGACGCGGTAGTGGATCTTTTGCCTTCGCCGGTGGACGTTCCTCACGTTCAGGGCGAATGGAACGGCGAGCACGCGGAGCGTATTTCCGGCGACGATCAGCCTCTTGCCGGACTCGCGTTCAAGATAATGGTAGATCCTTTCGTCGGTAAACTCGCTTTCTATCGCGTATATTCGGGCGTTATCCGTACGGGAATGACCGTTCTGAACAGCGTTAAAGGCAAGCGCGAACGTATCGGCAGAATACTTCGTATGCACGCTAATTCGCGTAAGGAGATAGAGGAAGCGTACGCGGGCGACATCGTAGCGCTCGTAGGTCTCAAGGACATAACGACGGGCGATACGCTGTGCGACATGAATCATCCCATCATACTCGAAAAGATGGAATTCCCCGATCCCGTTATCCGCGTGGCGATAGAGCCCAAGACCAAGCTCGGACAGGAGAAAATGGGAATTGCGTTATCCAAACTTGCGGATGAGGATCCCAGTTTCCGCACTTATACCGATCAGGAAACGGGGCAGACCATCATTGCCGGTATGGGCGAACTGCACCTCGAAATAATAGTTGACAGACTGCTTCGCGAGTTCAAGGTGGAAGCCAACGTCGGTAAGCCGCAGGTGGCGTACCGCGAGACCATCAAGAAACCCGCTCGCGCCGAAGGCAAGTTCATCCGTCAGTCCGGCGGTAAAGGTCAGTACGGACACGTCGTCATCGAAATCGAGCCGCTCGAAGCGGGCTCCGGCGTGGAATTCGTGGACGAGACCGTAGGCGGAAGCGTGCCGAAGGAATTCATCAAAGCTGTTGAGGAAGGCATACGCGACGCGGCGAAAGCGGGCGTAATCGCGGGTTACGAGCTTATGGACTTCAGGGTGAAGCTCGTAGACGGCTCCTCGCACGAAGTGGACTCCTCGGAAATGGCGTTCAAAATAGCGGCGAGCATGGCGCTCAAGGAAGCGGCGGCGAAAGCCGGCGCGACGATACTCGAGCCCGTAATGTCCGTGGAAATCACCTGTCCCGACGAATATCTCGGCGACGTGCTGGGCACCGTAAACTCCCGCAGAGGCGCTGTGAAGAATCTCGAAGACCGCAAAGGAATCAAGGTTGTGGACGCGGACGTACCGCTTTCGGAGATGTTCGGATACGCCACTACGTTGCGTTCCGCGACGCAGGGCAGAGGCAATTATACGATGCAATTAAGTTGCTACACCGAGGTACCGAAATCGGAATTCGAGCGTATTACCGGCAAGAAAGCCTGATTGCGGTTGCCGCGACACGTTTGTTTACATAAAATTCAATTAAATTCGTCAAAAAATGGTAGACAAGGCGGGCCATTTATTATATAATAATCCTAATCGGAGTCAGAAAGACTGCCGAAACAAAACTATCAAAAAATAAAATCACCATTATTGGGAGGACAAATCTAATGGCAAAAAGTAAGTTTGACAGATCCAAGCCCCACGTCAATATAGGCACCATCGGTCACGTTGACCACGGCAAGACCACTTTGACTGCGGCTATCACGATGGTTGCCGCTGCTGCCGGCAACGCCGAAGTCATGAGATATGACCAGATCGACAAGGCGCCCGAAGAGAAAGCCAGAGGTATAACGATCAACACCGCGCACGTTGAGTATCAGACCGCTACCCGTCACTATGCTCACGTTGACTGCCCCGGGCACGCGGACTATGTTAAGAACATGATCACCGGAGCCGCTCAGATGGACGGCGCTATCCTCGTCGTTGCCGCTACCGACGGTCCCATGCCTCAGACCCGTGAGCACATCCTGCTCGCCCGTCAGGTCGGTGTTCCTTACATCATCGTATTCATGAACAAAGTCGACCAGGTCGACGATCCCGAACTCCTCGACCTCGTAGAGATGGAGATCCGCGATCTTCTCACTCAGTACGAGTTCCCCGGCGATGATATTCCGATCATCAAGGGTTCCGCTCTTAAGGCTATGGAAGCCGCTGCCGCAGGCAACGCCGCGAGCCCCGATTGCGATTGCATCCGCGAGCTCCTCGACGCAGTAGACTCCTACATCCCCACCCCCGAGCGCGCCAACGACAAGCCCTTCCTTATGCCTGTCGAAGACGTATTCACCATCACCGGCCGCGGCACCGTTGCTACGGGCAGAGTTGAGAGAGGTGAAGTTAAAGTCGGCGACAAAGTTGAGATCGTCGGTATCAAACCCACCCGCGAGACCACCGTTACCGGCGTTGAAATGTTCCGCAAGCTCCTTGACTTCGCTCAGGCGGGCGACAACATCGGCGCTCTTCTGCGCGGCGTAGACCGTAAAGATATCGAAAGAGGACAGGTCCTTGCCAAAGTCGGCTCGATCAAACCCCACACCCACATCGAAGGTCAGGTTTACGTCCTTACGAAGGAAGAAGGCGGCAGACATACCCCGTTCTTCAACGGCTATCGTCCTCAGTTCTATTTCCGTACCACCGACGTTACCGGAAGCATCGCGCTTCCCAAGGGCGTTGAAATGGTAATGCCCGGCGACAACATCGACATGGACATCACCCTTATCACTCCTATCGCTATCGAGCAGGGACTGCGCTTCGCTATCCGTGAAGGCGGCAGAACGGTAGGTTCGGGCGTTGTTGCGAAGATCTTCGAATAATTCTTCCCCCCAAGAATAATAAAGAAAGGCTGTCCGTAAGGGCAGCCTTTTTCATATCGGAAAAGGTGTAAACCGTAAACGTGGAAACCGTAATTCTCAGCGGAAAATGCGTTGCGTAACGGCGTAACTCGCCGTAACGGCTTTTGTAACGTAACTGTAGCGTCGCGTTCGCGTTTGAAACAAGGTTACGCGAAGGTTACCAAGTAGCAAAACGGAGGGTAACCGTATCGAAAGCGTAGCGACAAGCCGTTCCCGTTATAGTATACGCCCTGAAACTATGCAAAAAGAAACGCCCGCTACCGAGCGGGCGTTAATTGTTGAATTAATCGGGCGTTTAGCGGGGGATAACCTTGAAAACTTTGGCGGAATGGGGCTCGAGTTCCACTCTGAGGTTATCGGTAGCTTCGTAGGACTCGTTGCTCCAAAGGTCGGTAAGAGTGTAGCTCTGCGCCGATTTGAGGCTTACGAAGCTGTCCGCGGTGAGACTTCTGAGGCTGTATACCATAGCGCGTTTGCCGCCGAACTTATTGAAGAAGCACAGCGCGACCGAACCGTCCGCAAGAGGTTTGGCGAGAATATCCGCATTCATACTGCCGAATACGCGTTTGGCTTGCTTGCCGAGCGGATCCTGATCTATCGCGATAAGATTGCGGTTGGTAACTATCTCGAGCACGTTATCGGGCATGACTCTTAAATCGTTGCCGAGAATGAGCGGCGCCGCCATCATGCACCATACGGAGAAATGCGCGCGGTTCTCGTCGTAAGTGAGTTTGCCGTTGCCTACCTCGAGCATATCCGGGTCGTTCCAGTGCCCGACGTCCGCATGCTTGTACAATTTGACGTTGCGCTCGTAAATCGCCATCATCCACTTCCAGTTGGGACGTATGTCCGGAGTGGTTCTCCATAGGTTTCCTGCGAGGGCTCCCCATTGCCAAGGACGTCCCACGCCCCATTCGCAAAGAGAGAACACTATAGGCTTAACGGGCTTTCCCGTATCCGCAGCTACCTTTTTCGCCGCATAATCTAATTGCCTGCCCATATTGCGGTATTGCAGAAGTTCGGAGTCCGCTCTGTTCCTCACGGGATTGAATATGCGCACTTTGTTCACTCCCTTCTTGAGCTTAACTACGGTCTGGAAGCGGGCGGTAATATTCCATTTCTTCTGCGGCGGCAGCTCGACGAAGTAGTCGTCAGTATCGTTTACGAGAATCATAGCCGCTTTCTTGTAAGTCTTGCCTTTCTTGTAGACGTTGAGCGTGAGCACGTACTCGCCGTCTTCTTCTGCTACGATATTATCGTATTGCATGGCGCCCGCGTTGCGGTCCATACCGCCTACGTACTTGCCGCCCGGCACCGCTTCTTTCGTCATTATGCGGGCGTATCCGTACAGCCTTGCGTCGGTGCAAGGATAGAATTTCTCCTCGCGTTCGCCTTTAAGCGATACCGATATGCCGTATATGAGAGGGGCGTAGCCGCTCACCTTTATGTTGTGGCAGAAGTCGTATTTGAAATACTCTATTCCCCAACGCGCGAAAGTAAGCGCGTCCGTGCGCTCGTGATAAAGCGTAGCGGGCAGGTCTTCGCAGGTTTCCGTCCCATTGGAAGAATATATTCCCACTTTGAGTCCGAGCGCGTTGATTTTCTCCACGAGCGCGGGTATGCCGTGCGCGAACGTGGACAAATCGCCTTGTAACGCGCCGCTGTCGTCGCGGGAGGAAGAATGCCAGTTGTCGTCGAGATTGACGTATACGTATCCCGCGTCCGCGAGTCCTTTTTCCTTCATTATTACGGCGGTCTCGTAGATGAGGTCTTCGTCGATACGGTTTTTGAAGGTGTTCCAGCTCGACCACCCCATAGGCGGGGTGAGCGCGACGCCGTTGGAATAAGGTTCGGTATTGTATATATTGGTTACGCTTTCGGGTTTTGTGAAAAGCTGCTTTAGAAAACACAGCGGGCACATTCCGTTTCTTTTCATAACGCTCTCTCCTCTGTCTGTATTGTTTATATTATAACATATTAAAAAGATAAGTAAAGAGGAAATATAGCTATTGACACTCGTATCCAAAGGTGTTATCATTCGGTTATGACGGCAATATACGATAAACTTACCGAATGTTTGCAAGCGGTGCGCGCGGTTACTCCGTTCGTACCCGAAACGGCTATTACGCTCGGATCCGGTCTGGGCGGATTATGCGATAATATTGTAGCTGAAGCTACAATTCCATACGCTATGCTTCCTTATTTCCCCGTTTCCACGGTGAGCGGACACGACGGCGAATTCGTGTTCGGCACGCTCGGCGGCAAGCGTGTGGCGGCGATGCGCGGCAGGGTGCATTATTACGAAGGATACACCCCCGAAGAAGCTGTCATGCCCGTAAGACTGCTGAGAATGCTCGGCGCTGAGAAGCTGATACTTACCAACGTAAGCGGCGCGGTCAATCCCTCTTACAAAGTTGGCGAGCTTATAGCGCTCAAGGGGCATATAGCTTCCTTCGTGCCCTCGCCGCTACGCGGGGAGAACGCGGAAGAACTCGGAGTGCGTTTCCCCGATATGGGCGAAGTGTATTCATTGCGTATGCGGAAGATAATGCAACAAATAGCCGTAAAGCTCGGCTTTGAGTACAAAGAGGGCGTATATCTGCAAGCCCCGGGACCGCAATACGAGACTCCCGAAGAAGTACGCGCCTTCGGATTGTTGGGCGCGGACCTTGTGGGAATGAGCACGGCGATAGAAGCGATTGCGGCAAAGCACGCCGGTATGGAGATATGCGGCGTGAGTTGCGTGGCGAATATGGCTTGCGGGGTGGGAAGCGGCAAACTCTCTCACGAAGAAGTCAAGAAAGCCGCCGCTAAAAGCTCTCCGCTTTTCGTAAGGCTCATAACCGAACTCGCGGCTAATATCTGAATACGGTTTATGTTGGGCGGGATAGACCTTCATCTTCATCTCGACGGGAGCGTTACCGCCGAAGACGCGATATTTCTTGCAGAAAGAAGCAGCATTGAGTTACCTAAGCACAGCGCGGAAGCTTTGCGCGGATATCTTACCGCGCCTAAGCGGTGCGCCGACCTTAAAGAATACCTCGAAAGATTCGAAATACCGCTGAAGCTGCTCGAGCGCCCCGAAAACGTCGCCTACGCGACGCGTTCGCTCGTGAAAAGGCTTGCGGCAAGCGGAATGCGCTACGCGGAGATACGTTTTGCGCCCGGTCTGCTTACCGCGGGCGGGGCATCGCAGCGCGAAGTTGCCGTTACCGCGTGTCAAGCGTTCGTCGCCGCGAAAGAGGAATTCGGGTTGGAGGGCGGACTTATTTTCTGCGCGATGCGCGCGGGCGCGCTCACTCCGCAGGAAAACGAAGAAACCGCCCGTTTAAGCGCCGAATTTCTCGGTAAAGGTGTGGTGGGAATAGATCTTGCCGGCGACGAAGCGAAGGATTTTCCTTCCGATCACGCGAGGGTGTTCGCGGTTGCGCGGGAAGCGGGGGTGCCGATAACGATACACGCGGGAGAAGCGGGCGGCGCGGACAAAATACGCGACGCGATTGCGCTCGGCGCGCGGAGGATAGGGCACGGCGTAAGGTGCGTCGAGGACGACTCTCTCGTAGCGGAGCTTGCGGAAAGGGGGATCGCGCTCGAAACGTGTTATACGAGCAATCTCAATACGGGCGCCTGTACGGAGCGTACTTTCCCGTTGCGCGCACTCATGCGCCGCGGCGTACGAGTGACGCTCAACACGGACAATATGACCGTTTCCGACACCGATCTCGCCACCGAATATGCCAGTCTCGGTATTACCGATGAAGAAAAACGCCTTCTTCTCGAAAACGCGAAAAAGGCGGCTTTCGCCGCCGTCGGTTCGCTTTAAATTCGGTAAATCAGAATTTGATTTTTGCTATTTTATTCGGAATTATCTGAAAACGCGCAATTTTCCGCTGATAAGCTCCGCGTCGATTACCTTATTGTCGAAAACTTCGCCGTCAACCTCGGTAAGTCCTTCGTCGAGCACGCGTATCACCACTTTGTCGGTAAGATATTCTTCGGTGAACGGGCTGTCGATATGCTTGCCGCCGCTTAAAAATTTGATAAGCATACCGGGGATCTTGCGTTTGGGCATTTCGTTGATGAATACGACGTTCATTTTGCCGTCGTCCACCACGGAACGGGGCGATATTGCCATTCCTCCACCGATGCAGGTTCCGTTTGCCGCCGCTATCATAAATACCGATTTTTCCATCGTTTTCCCGTCGATTTCTATGGAAACCTTATGGAATTTGCATTTGATAAGGGTGTCGATGAGAGAAGCGTAATATTTGGCTTTTCCCTTGAACGCTTTCATCGTCGAATACCTCACGAGCACGTCGACGTCCATTCCCGCGCCCGCGCAGTTCAAAGCCCTTCTCGCGCCGAGCTGCAGATAATCGAAATGCCCCACGTTGCCGCGAAGGATGACGCCGAGCGCTTCCTCGACGTCGGAGGGAAGTTTCGCCGCCCTTATGAAATCGTTGCCCGTGCCGCAGGATATTATCCCGAGATCGAGAGTATCGAAATTTTCTATTCCGTTAAGCACTTCGTTAAGCGTGCCGTCGCCGCCCATGACGATAAGCTTCGCGTGGGTTTTTCTGTTGATCTCGCGAGTAAGTTCCGTTGCGTGCAACGGCTTTTCGGTAAGATGTACCGCGTAAGGAATATTCTTCGAGATAAGGATCGCTTCGACCTTCTTGAGCGCGGCAAGGCTCGAACCTTTACCCGATACGGGATTGCATATTATATCGTACATATAATCTCCTACGTTCAATTTATTACGATTATACTACATTCCGAAGGTCTTTTGCAACTTTTTGCGCCCATAAGGCTTCGTGTGACGGGAAGGACTTTACTCGCGCGCATTAAACACGTTGACTGGCGGGGGAATATGATGTATAATTTTTAGCGTTCCGCACGGATATCGCGGAGCGTTCCGCGCGGTGAAGCGCGGAGAAGGAGAGCGTTTTGAGTATGTTTGAAGAGGACGAAAATTATCTTAAAAACAAACTCGCTTCGCCTTGCGGGCTGAAAGTTTACGACGACGGTAACGAAGTGTTTTTCGCGTTCGGGTCACCCGAATTCGATAAAGCGGTAGCCGTACTTAAAAATATTAACGAATACGGTTACGAAATGCCGGCGCTCGGCGTAAGTCTCGACAGTCTTACGAAAGAGGAAATGCGATCGGGTTTATGGGCGGAATTCATTTACGACAGAGTGGAGGAACACCGCGGAATGCCTTTCGACAGCCTTCTGATCAAAGTTAACGCCGGAGATTGCGGCTACAACGCCGTGCGCGGCGTAGGCGGCAAGTACGACGGCAGGGTATTTTATTATTCGCTTGCCAAAGGCAATACTATGCGCGGCTTTGCTGAAACATTATCGGGTTTACTCGGGAAATGAAATCTATTGTATTATTTGCGCGGATGTGTTAAACTTTTTGCGTATGCGCGCGTTTTCGCGGGCGGTCAACGCAGGACGGAAGGCGCAAGGAGAGAGGAATGAATATTATCATCGTGGGAGTCGGCAACGTAGGACAGGAACTTGTCGGGCGATTATCGGAAGAGGGTCATAATATAGTCGTCGTCGACACCGACGCGAAAAAACTCGAAAACATCATAGATAATTACGACGTCAAAGGCATACTCGGTAACGGCGCGAGCTACGAAGTTCTCGAGGAAGCCGACGCCGGCTCGGCGGACCTTCTGATAGCGTGCACTCCGCACGACGAACTTAATATTTTATGCTGTATGGTCGGCAAGAAATTCAATGCGAAAGACACTATCGCCCGTATAAGAACGCCCGAATACTTCACGTTGTTCCAGGGCAAGGAGCTCGGACTTTCGATGATGGTCAATCCCGAGTACGAAACCGCGGTCGACATAGCGAGGGCGCTGAAATTTCTGTCGGCTATCAAAATAGAAACTTTTGCGGACGGCAAGGTAAATCTTGCGGAAATAAAAATAAACGAAACCGACGCTCTGAACGGAACGGAACTTAAAGATCTCGCCTCTAAATTCAATACGAAAGTGCTTATATGCGCCGTGGAAAGAGCGGGTAAAGTGCATATCCCGAAAGGTAATTTCCGTCTGGAAGCGGGCGACAACGTCTATTTCACCGCTTCGTCGAAGGAAATAGCGGGATTTTTCAAAGAAACCACAGGAAGCAAGGGCACCCGCAGCGTGATGATAGTGGGCGGCGGAATGATAGCGTTCTATCTTGCCAAAGAACTCCGTCGGCTGGGAATTCGCGTCAAAATCGTGGAAAGCAACGAGTCACGTTGCCGGTTCCTCAGCGAAAACCTCAATAAAGTGGATATAATTCACGGAGACGGTACCGATCAGGACCTTCTTGTGGACGAAGGACTCGCGCGTACCGACGCGTTCATCACGCTGTGCGGCTTCGACGAACAGAACATAATCCTCGCGATATTCGCGCGCAGTAAAGGCGTCAAAAAGGTTATCGCGAAAGTGGATAAAATGCATTACTATAAGATGCTCAGAAGCGTGGGCGTGGAGAGTATAGTTTCCACCCGCGCGACGACGGCGGATCAGATAGTGCGTTACGTGCGCGGCATGCAGAATACCGTGGGCGGCAAAGTCAATAAACTTCACCGCATCGTCAACGATCAGGCTGAAGCCCTCGAATTCAGCGTCCAGTCCGACTTCAAAGCGCTCGGCGTGCCTCTTCGCAACGTTAAACTCGGTAAGCAGATCATTATCGCCACCATAATCCGCAATAACGAGATAATCGTTCCCGACGGTAATTCCACCATCGAGGCAGGAGACACCGTGATAGTTGTCACCACACGCGAATTTACCGACGATTTCAACGAGATCCTGGGGTGAACGATGAATTACCGATTGACGGCTTACATTTTAGGGCAGATAGCCGTGATAACCGCAGCTTTTATGCTCGTGCCGTTCGCGATGACCTTCGGTTACGGCGAGTACGCTCACGGAACCCCGTTCGCTTTCGGCATAACCATAGGCGTTTTGCTTCTGGTGGGACTCCCCTGCGTGATCCTTAAACCCAAAGACAGCGCCATTCGCGCAAGAGGGGGCTTCGTTATCGTCGCGCTCGCCTGGATATGTATGTCCGTTTTCGGCGCCCTTCCTTTCCGCATAAGCGGCGCAATACCCAATTTCATCGATTGTATTTTCGAGACTGTTTCGGGCTTCACCACGACCGGCGCTTCGATTATCCCTGACGTCGAGGCTATGCCCAAAAGCCTGCTTTTCTGGCGCAGCATGACACACTGGATAGGCGGTATGGGCGTGCTCGTTTTCGTTATAGCGGTGCTTCCGAAAAGCAACCCCGCAATCGTCCACCTTCTCAAAGCCGAGGTCCCCGGACCGCAGTTCGGTAAAATAGTAAGCAAACTTCGGTTTACCGCAAGGATACTTTACGGTATCTATATCGCGCTTACCGCGCTCGAAGTCATCTTGCTCGTCATCGATAAAAACGTCAGCCTTTTCGACAGCTTCATCCATTCCTTCGGTACGGCGGGTACCGGCGGATTTTCCAATTACGTCGATTCCGTAGGACACTTCGACTCCGTCTATGTGGAAGTGGTCATTACCGTGTTTATGATGATTTTCTCGATGAACTTCAACCTGTTCTATTTCATTCTGATAGGGCACGTAAGGGAAGCGTTGAAAAGCGAAGAACTCCATTGGATGCTTTCGATATTCGTAGGAGCAACCCTCGCGCTCACCGTCTGCCTGCTCGTCAATAACGTGTATTCCACTTTCGCCGAAGCGCTCAGGTATTCCGCTTTCCAGGCGTCCACGATTATGAGTACGACGGGCTACGCCACCGCCGATTTCGCGACCTGGCCGACTTTTGCGCAATTCATACTCGTACTTCTGATGTTCATCGGCGGATCGGCGGGCAGCACCGCGGGCGGTCTAAAGGTTTCGCGCGTCATAATCCTTTTCAAAAACGGTATCCGCAATTTCAAACAGGCTTGCTCGCCGCGCTCGTTCAATACCGTGCGCCTCGACGGCAAACCCGTAAGCGACGAACTTTCGCACAGTGTGAGTTCCTATTTCATAGTATATATAACGATATTCGCGGCGTCCTGCCTGCTCGTTTCGGTAGTGGAGCACGCGACATTCGATTTTACTACGCATATTTCCGCCGTGGCGACTTGCCTCAATAACGTCGGTCCCGGTCTCGGCGCCGTAGGTCCGTTGTATTCTTATGCGGATTATTCGATTTTCTCGAAATTGGTGCTCACCGTGGATATGCTCCTCGGCAGACTCGAGGTCGTACCGTTGCTGCTCCTTTTCTACCCCAAAGTGTGGGCGCCCGCAAAATAACGGCAGGATTTGTCTTGACAGCCCGCAGGAGCGGTGGTAATATGCTTATATAACTTGTATGACTTGCGGGAAACCGCAAAGCTCAAAAGGGAGTAGTTTAAATTGATGCCGCCAACAATCCCGAAGTTCGCTTCTGGCGGCACAGCCGAAAGGTAAACGAGACTTTTGACAAAAGAGACGGTTCTTTTTTGTCGGAAGTCTCTTCGTTTATACGGCATCAAACGGAGGCTATATGACGTTTTATTCCGAGTCAAAAGAAGAAGTATTGCGCGCAGTGGAAACGGACGGCAAAGGTCTTAGCGGCGAGGAGGCGGCAAAGCGACTTAACGCGAACGGCAGAAACGAGCTCGCGTCTCAGAAAAAGAAATCGCTTTTCGTCAAGTTCCTCGAGCAATTCAAGGACGTAATGATTATAGTGCTTATCGCGGCGGCGGTGATATCGGCGGCGGTTGCGATATTCGAGAAGAATTATTCCGACCTTATAGACGCGGGGCTCATAATGCTCATCGTCATCGTCAACGCGATAATAGGCGTGACGCAGGAGAGCAAGGCGGAAGCGGCGCTCGAGGCGCTCAAGAATATGAACAAGCCTTTTTCCAAGGTTGTGCGCGACGGGCGCGTCGCGCAGGTGAGAAGCGAGGAGATAGTCATAGGAGATCTCGTGATACTCGAGGCGGGCGACATAGTTCCGTGCGACGTAAGGCTTCTCGATTCCGCTTCGCTTAAGATAGAAGAAGCCGCGTTGACCGGCGAATCGGTACCCGTGGAAAAGGATTCGGGAGCCGTTATTGCGGAGAACGCGCCGCTCGGCGACAGGAAGAACATGGCTTTCGCGACCGGCGTGGTATCTTACGGCAGGGGCTCCGGCGTGGCTGTCGCGACCGGAATGAAGACCGAAGTGGGTAAAATCGCGGGAATGCTTCAGGGCAACGACGACCAGACCACGCCGCTTCAGAAGCAGCTTGCGAAGACCGCGAAGATATTGAGCGTAGGGGTGCTTATCATAGCGGCGGTGATCTTTGCCGCGGCGCTCATACGCAACGTACCTATCATAGACGCGTTCATGACCGCGGTGGCTATTGCCGTTGCGGCGATACCGGAGGGGCTCCCCGCAGTGGTGACTATCGTGCTCGCGATAGGGGTGCAGAGGATGAGCAAGAGAAACGCCATCATCCGCAACCTGCCCGCCGTAGAAACGCTCGGTTGCTGCGAAATAATTTGCACCGACAAGACGGGCACGCTTACGTTGAACAGAATGACCGTCAAGGAGATATATACCGCCCTCGGTAGCGCCGGCGCGGACGCGGAAGTCGACGTCGACGGAGAATTATTGATACGGGCGGTCGCGCTCTGTAACGATTCGGCAAAAGCCGAAACCGGTTATTCCGGCGACCCCACCGAAACCGCGCTCGTATATTTTGCGGAAGCGCACGGTTTCGATTATGCGGCGTTGCGCGAAGAATACGAGAGGGTGGACGAGATTCCTTTCGATTCGGTGAGGAAGCTGATGACCACCTATAACGAGCACGACGGCGAGCGCGTAGCGTATATCAAGGGCGCTACCGACGTAATGCTCGGAAGATGCTCGCGCATAATGCGTAACGGCAAAGCGGAGATCATCACGGAAGCCGACCGCGAAGCGGTAAGAAAAGCCAATTCGGCTATGGCGAAGAAGGCGTTGCGCGTGTTGGGCGTAGCCGTAAATTACGGGCTTAAAGGTGTGAGCGAAGCCGAAGAAAACATGATTTTCGTAGGACTCGTCGGAATGATAGATCCTCCTCGTCCCGAGGTTAAGGAAGCCGTGCGCGTGGCTGTCGGCGCGGGTATGCGTCCGATAATGATAACCGGCGATCACCGCGACACGGCGGCGGCTATTGCCGCGGAGATAGGTATTCTGCGCCCCGGCGACAAGGTTATGGAGGGCGCGGAAATAGACGCGCTTTCGGACGAAGAATTCGCGGCAGTCATCAAAGAATACAGCGTTTTCGCGCGCGTAAGCCCCGAGAACAAGGTGCGTATCGTCAAAGCGTACCGCTCATTCGGCAACGTAGTCGCCATGACCGGCGACGGAGTGAACGACGCCCCTTCGATAAAGGAAGCGGATATCGGCATAGGTATGGGCATAACCGGCACCGAAGTTTCCAAAGGGGCGGCGGATATGATACTTGCCGACGACAATTTCGCCACGATAGTGAGCGCGGTCGAGGAGGGCAGGAAGATTTTTGCCAATATCAAAAAAGCCGTGCAGTTCCTGTTGTCCGCGAATATAGCCGAGGTGTTGTGCCTGTTCATAGCTACCGTTTTCCTCGGCGTGGAATTCCTCACTCCCGTTATGATATTGTGGGTGAATCTCGTCACCGACAGCCTGCCCGCTTTAAGCCTCGGAGTGGAAGAAGCCGAATCCAACCTTATGAACGTGCCTCCGCGTAAGACCGGAAGCAGCCTTTTCAGCGGAAGGACGGGTCAGGACATCATAATTCAGGGCATAATGCAGTCGGCGCTCGTGATGCTTTCGTTCTCTCTCGGTCACTACGTGCTTCCCGACAGGGCTATACCCGCGGTAGGTATGACCATGGCGTTCGTAAGCCTTTGCCTTATACAGCTTTTCCACAGCTTCAACCTCAAGAAACGCGAAAGCTCGATATTCCATAAGGATATTTTCAAAAATGTCTGGCTCGATATTTCTTTCGTGGTCGGAGTGGCGCTTATGTTGCTTGTCGCGCTCGTGCCGCCGATAGCAGAAGTATTCGGCATCGCGCCGCTCAACGCCGCCGAATGGGGTATCGCCATAGGTTGCGCCGTATTGATAGTGCCTCTCGTGGAGGCGCAGAAAATTATCGAAGAAATTGCGGAGCGCGCAGCAAAAAAGCGTAAGGCGCGTTCGTAAAATAAACGACGGAAAGGAGATAACGGAAGTATGAACGACGTCGAAATCAAAAATATTCTCGCCCGATGCGACCACACTTTATTGTCGGTGACGGCTGCCCGCGCTGAGATAGCGGCGCTTATAGACGAAGCCGTAAAATACGGAACGGCAAGCGTGTGCATACCGCCGTGCTACGTAAAATACGCTTCCGAATATTCCGCGGGAAGAGTAACGGTGTGTACGGTCATAGGCTTTCCGAACGGATACTGCGCTAGCGGCATAAAGGTCGCGGAAGCGCGCGCCGCAATAGCGGACGGCGCCGACGAAATCGATATGGTAATTAACGTTTGTGCACTCAAAAACGGCGATACGGGTTACGTAAAAGAGGAAATTGCCGCCGTTAAAAAGGCTTGCGGCGATAAGATACTCAAAGTGATAGCGGAGGCGGCGTTGCTTACCGAAGAAGAAAAAATTCTCGTATGCGATTTGGTCACCGAAGCGGGCGCGGATTACGTCAAGACTTCCACGGGGTTCGCAAAGGGCGGAGCGACGGAAGCGGACGTCGCGCTTTTCCGTAAGCGCGTAGGGAAAAACGTCAGAGTCAAGGCGGCGGGCGGCATACGCACCTTGGAAGCCGCGGCGAAGATGATCGCCGCCGGCGCCGACAGGATAGGGGCGAGCGCGCTCGTGAGAGCGGCGGAAGAAGCGGGGTATAAGATTTGATTATATTTTGATTATATAATTATTTTAAATTTATCCTTATTATAATGCGAAAATCAAGACCGTCCCGATTAGGACGGTCTTTTCATAAGAGCCGCGTCGCTTTACGGATTTGCGCCGCACGCACAGCGCCCGTCGGCGGCGATGCGCGCCATTTTGAGAGCGAAGTCCAGGGATACGGAGTTCGCGGCAAGACGGTTGGCGGTGTATTCTCCTACGGCGTTTGCGCCGCCCGAGTTGCTGACCGCTTTCACGGATACGAACGGCACGCCGTACATATACGCGCATTCCGCGAGCGCTCCGGTTTCCGCGTCTACGCCCGTTGCCGACCAGGTGGAGGCAAGGTCGTTAGCTTTGACCGCGTCGGCTATGAACCTGTCGCCCGTCACGACTCTGCCCGTAATATACTGCGCGCTCAACGCCGCTCCCGCGCATTTGGCGAGCGCTACGAGATTGGGATCGGCTTGGAAATAGGTTTTGTCGAGAGCGGGTATCTCCCCCCACGAATAACCTATTTTACTGAAATCGACGTCGTATTGCACGCTGTCGGAGGCTATTACGACCGTGCCTGTCGCGGCGCCGCTCACCCCGGCGAGGTTGCCCGTCGCTATCACCGCCGCGGGACGGTGACAGCTGAGGAGCTTCGAGAGATTTACCGCGGAAGCCACTTTGCCGTCGCCTACGTTGGCAAGCATTACGCGCGAGCCGCATATTTCCGCAATGTAGAAGGTCAGTCCGTACGCCCTGTGTTCGCACAGGCGATACCTTCCGCACAGCGACGTGGTAAGTTCGGGAAAATCGGTTGTTACTATTGCTATCATATTTACGCTCCTTATGATTATGTAAATAACCTTTTCCCGCTCATTACACCCTATGCGTAAGCGTAGTCCTTTGTCACTTGCTCTCACGCGCGCCGAGCGCGCGCCCCTTATTTTTTTGCCATTTTATCCTTTAAACAAAGTAGCGCGTAAACGGCTTTTTCGCGCCTTTAAAAAATTTATTTTTTATATCGCTTTTCGCTTGACAGCGTCGGGGCGATGGATTACAATTTAATCGATAAATAAATATCGATATAATTTTATCGATTGGCGGAGAGTAATATGGCAGATAACGAAGTATCGCTGGCGACCTATCACAGGCTACCGCAATATCTCAAGGCACTTTACGAGATGCGCAA
>CALVOD010000019.1 GCA_944350065.1 uncultured Clostridia bacterium | reverse complement strand
CGGAAAGCATAACCGTCGACCGTGCCGAGGACTACGCCTCGTTGGGCGGACTCAAGCTCGTCAAAGCCTTCGACGCATTCGGTATAACCCCGTCGGGTAAAGTCTGTATAGACATCGGTTCTTCCAACGGCGGTTTTACCGACGTAATGTTAAGAGGGGGCGCCGTTAAAATTTATTGCGTGGATATTGGCGAATGCGCCCTCCCCGAGGAAATGCGCTCCGACGAACGCGTGGCAGTACGCGACAAGCTAAACGCGCGCTACCTCTCCTTCGAGGACATCGGAGTTAAAGCGGATATCGTCACCGTGGACGTCTCGTTCATTTCGCTTACCTATATTCTTCCCGCGCTCGTGCAGTTTCTCGACAAGGATTCTGTAATAGTCGCGCTCGTCAAGCCGCAATTCGAAGTGGGCAGGGCGGAACTTACCAAGAACGGTATCGTCAAAAGCCGTCGCGCCGCCGTCAAAGCTACGGAAAGGGTAAAGGCGTTTGCGGGCGAGCTCGGATTAACTTCCTCCGATACCGTGGAAGCGCCTCATCCGTTCGAAAACAAGAATTACGAATACCTTGTCGCTTTCCGTAAAAAGTTATAAATAATATTTACGTTTTAGTCCGTTTCTCTTGTATAAAATCCGCATTAGCTGTATAATAGCAATATGAAAATCGGAATTTATGCAAATTTGTTCAGAGACATCAACGGCAACGCCACGAAGGCGTTATTCAGGACTCTCGGCGAAAAAGGCGTCGAGGTGCTTTTGTCCGACGAATTGAGATGTCTCGGGCTGGACGCACGCTATTTCAGCCGTATTTCTCTTGCGCGCGAAAGCGACGTCGTCGTGGTATTCGGCGGCGACGGTACGATATTGCGCATTGCGCGCGAATGCGCCCGTTACGACGCCATGATTTTTGCCGTCAATCTCGGGCACAGAGGTTTCCTTGCGGAGTCCGATTCCGCTAATATGGCGGTGAATATCGAACAGCTTCTTCACGGTAATTACGTTGCGGATCCCCGTACTTTCCTCGAAGTCCGCGCAAAATGCAGTAAATTTTACGCATTGAACGAAGTCGTCCTCGCTCGCGGCACGCGCACCAAGGTAATGAAATCCGAAGTACGTCTCAACGGCGCGCTCGTGGACAGATACACTTCGGACGGTATAATAATCAGTACCCCTACGGGCAGCACGGCGTACAATCTGTCCGCAGGCGGTCCGATAATCGCGCCTGACGTGGACGCGCTCGTCATCACGCCGATAAGTGCGCATTCCTTACATTCCCGTCCGATAGTCGTGAACAACAAAAACGAAATTTGGGTGGAAGTTCAGCACGCCGAGCCGCACGCACACCTCAATATAGACGGCGAAGACGTACTTAACCTTGCCGACGGCGACACGATAACGGTGACGAAGTCGGATTTAAGCGTTCGTTTCATGCGCCTGCCTACCTTCAATTATTACGAAAAACTGCTTGATAAAATGCGCTATTGGAGTTCTTTCGACAAAGAATAGCACAGTAAAGGAGTCCTAATGTCCAAACAAACACGACAGGACGCCATATTGGCGTTGATAAGAGATAACGAAATAGAGACGCAGAACGATCTCGTCGAAATGCTGATCAAGTCGGGATACGCCGTGACGCAGGCGACCGTATCGCGCGACATTCAGGAGCTCGGGCTCGTGAAGTCCACGCCGAGCGGGAAGGGAAAATCGCGTTACGTCAAGCCCCTCGATCCGAAGCTACAACGTCTCAAGACGCTTTTCCATCAATCCGTTCTCAGTATGGATTATACCGGGAATATGATTGTGATACATACAATAGTGGGTTCTGCGAATACCGCGGCAATGCTTATCGACAGCATCTCCGATCCCGAGATAATGGGGACGATAGCGGGCGACGACACTATACTTATCGTCATAAAGCACGCCGAAGCCACCGAAAAAGTGGTGAATACGCTAAAAGAATTTCTTGACTGAAAGATACCCGTATACTGATAAAATAAGATAAGATGATAACTTCGCTGTACGTAAAAAACATTGCGCTGATAGAAGAATTGAGGCTGGAGCTTGCGGGCGGGCTCAACATCCTTTCGGGTGAAACGGGCGCCGGCAAATCGATAATAATCGACAGCCTTAATTTCGTGTTGGGAGACAGAGCCGATCGCAGTCTAATACGGCACGGAACGTCGTCCGCGTGCGTACAGGTGGTATTTACCGACGACGATAAGCCCGAAATTGCGGCGCTGATGGAGGAATTCGGCATCGAACGCGACGAAAACATAATAGTGCGCCGCGTTATGCAGGATAACGGCAGGGGTGAAGCGCGCGTGAACAACGTGCCCGTTACGCTGCAGCAGCTGCGCAGGCTCGTCGTAATGCTCGTGGACGTACATTCGCAGCACGAGCACCAGAATTTATTGAACGAAGCCAACCATCTCGGTATACTCGACAAATATATCGGAAATTCCGGCACGCTTATCTCTGAATACAGCGCTCATTACGAAAAATATCGCGAAATACTGCGCGAGATAGAGACTTTCGGAGACGAAACCACGCGTTTAAGGAGAGCGGATACGCTCGAATATCAGCTTGCGGAGATAGAGAAAGTCTCACCGACAGAGGGCGAGGAGGAGGAGCTCGCCGTTAAGCGCGATAAATTCAGAAACGCCGAAAAGATACTCAACGCGTTGAACGCAGCGGCAACGCTACTCGATTCAGACGACGGAACGGGCGCTTTGAGCGCGGTGCAGAGCGCCGTGCGCGAGCTGAATTCGATAGAGCGCTACGACCCCGCCTATACGGGGATAGCGGAGCGGCTCGACGGCGCAAAGATAGAGCTAAGGGACATAGCGGACGAATTGCAAAACGAACTTTCCGCCGCGGAATACGACCCGCGTGAAGCGCGCGTGGTCGAAGAAAGACTCGAAGAACTCAAAAAAATCAAAAGAAAGTACGGCGATTTTGCCGAAATGGCGCGTTTTGTCGAAGCTGCGGAAAAGGAACTCGAGGAGATACGGAACTCCGGCGAAAGGCTTGCCGAGCTCAACGCGCACAAAGAAAAAGAGAGCGCCGCAACGGTTCTTTGGGCGCGTAAACTCCACGATTCGCGCGCAAAAGCCGCCAAAAAGTTCTCCTCGGCGATAGCGGACAATCTCAAGGAGCTCGGAATGAAGAGCGCTCGGTTCGAAGCTATAGTCGAGACGGGCTCGAGCGACGAAGAAATATTGTCTGCGTGCACCGCGCGCGGAGCCGATTCGGTGCGCTTTATGATTTCGCCTAACTTAGGAGAACCCCTCAAGCCGCTTGCCAAGATAGCGAGTGGCGGCGAGATGTCGCGTTTTATGCTCGGGCTTAAAAACATTACCGCCGATCTCGAGGATATCGATACGCTCGTGTTCGACGAGATAGACACCGGCATCAGCGGCGCGATAGCGAAAGTGGTCGCCTGTAAGCTGTACGACATTGCCCGTACCCGACAGGTAATAGCGATAACGCACCTGCCGCAACTCGCTTCGATGGCGGATAACCATTACCTGATTTCGAAGCGCGAGGAGGGCGATAAAACGCTTACGCACGTGACGCGTCTCGACGCCGAAACGGAGCTCAAGGAGCTTATGAGGCTGCAGGGCTCCGCCGAAAACAGCGCCGTCGGCAGGGAAAACGCCGTCGAACTCAAGAATTGGGCTAATTCATATAAAAACGCCTAAATATTAGAGTTATTGGCGGTTTTTTGAAGTTAGTATTTTAGATTTTGCCTTAAATTAGAATACTCGAACACGAATAATACCTCTCGTATACCGCAAAATAATCGGGAGGTTTACAATATGATTGAGACAATGAAGTCCCGCCGCATTCCTGCGGCGTTGATATTGGCGCTCGTTCTTGCGCTGGCGGTTTGTCAGATCGCGGGGTCCGGTGCGTTTGCAGACGAAGGGTCGGATTTCGGCAGCGCTTACGCCGCCATAGAAAGCGTTTATCTCGGCGGTACTCCTGTCGGAATAGTGGTAAAGAGCGACGGACTTACGGTAGCGGATTACGTCAAGGTTATCACCGCGACGGACGCGGTGTGTCCCGCACGCGACGCGGGTATACTGAAAGGCGACACGCTCATAGCGATAAACGGCGCGCCGCTTAAAGAAGTCAAGGACATTTCCGACGCCGTCAACGCGTCTCCCGAAAAGGTCAGCGTGGATATAGAGCGCGGAGGGGACCGCGTAGTCGCCGAAGTAGTTCCCGCCAAAGACATAGTTTCCGGCGAATACAAGCTCGGCATACTCGTCAAAAACGACATCGCGGGCGTAGGTACGGTTACTTTCGTTAAAGACGACGGCAGGGTATGCACGCTCGGACACTGTATTTCCGATCCGGGCGAAAACAACGCTTATAAAAATCAGAAAGGCAATTTTTACAGATGTAAAATACTCGGTTCCGTCAAAGGCAAAGAGAACGAAGCGGGCGTGTTGAAGGGAGTTTTCGACAGAAACGCGGAGACTACGGGCGTCATCGACCTCAATAACGACTTCGGCGTATACGGTATCGCTACGGGCTCCGATATGTTTGCTTCTCGTCCTCGTGTGATGACGGGTATGCGCGACGAAGTGGTACCCGGTAAAGCTTATATTTACACTACGATTGAGGGCGTTTCGCCTAAAAAATACGAAATCGAAATCGTAAAAACGGAAACGCAGAACGAGCCTTCTACGAAAGGAATGGTCATCAGGGTGACGGACAAAGCGCTTCTCGACGTAACGGGCGGAATAGTGCAGGGCATGAGCGGCTCCCCGATAGTGCAGAACGGAAAGCTCGTCGGCGCGGTGACTCACGTTTTCCTCGGCGACGCGGCGTACGGCTATGGCATTTACGCTGAATGGCTTCTCAAACAGTGAATTAAGTTATATTTTGCCGATTCTCAACATATTTTAAAGTATGTTGACGAAACTCGGCTGTTACATAAAAGATTTGATAAGCGACGTTAAGCGCAAACTTATCGCAAATAAATTGCTTTTCTACGTCGCGCTCGCTGCTCTCGCGTTGGGAATTCTCGTTGCTTTGAGTAAGGATTATTCCGACTCGGACAACACGAATAACTTCATTTTCGTTATTTGTAACGGTAACGCGTCTCCCATTCCGCAGATTTTGCGCATTATTTTATGGATTCCGCTCGTATATCTGTGCGCTTACCTCGCGTCCGTGCATTTCGCCGTCTTCGCGGCGGTGGGCTTCGGCGGAGTGGCGCTCGGCGCATATTTCGTTATGCGTAACGCTTTCACCGCCGTCGCCGTGGACGCCGTTACCGGGCTCGTGTATCTGTTTTTATATGTGATTCCGACACTTCTTCTGACTTTCGTATGCGTGGTATGCGTCATGCAGGATATAAATATCCTTATGGATTTTTCGCGTAACCGCAAACACGCTTCATCAATAAGGTGTAACCACGGGGCGCTCTGGAATATAATCAAACCGTTCTTCCTGTTTAATCTGCTCGTCGCGTTTGCGTATTGGCTCGTATTTTATTTGATACTTCTGCTTTTCTGCTGATACCGTATCGGTATATCCGCGACTTTTACAGAATTTCGCGCGGCGCTTGTGCGCCGCTTTTCTTTATAGAATCGACCGCAACGGCGCAAGCGCGTAACCGCTCGCATACCGTTTGAGCCGCGAAAGTATATTTTCGCCGAAGAAACAGATACTAATCGCAAAAGAGGTGAAAAATGAGAAAAAAACTTGTTGTTTTAGGTTTGATCCTCTCGACGTTGCTTCTTTTCGCGACGGGTACGGCGGTTACGTTCGCCGCCGAAGCCGCTCCGGATAAACAGATCAACCTCGAGAATTTCAATTCCCGCGCGGCGTATCTCATAGATTACGACACGGGTAAGGTGCTTTACGAGCGTAACCCCGACGAAAGATATCCCATAGCGAGTATGGTCAAAATCATGACCCTCAATATCGCATTCGACGAGATCGAAGCGGGCAGACTTTCTCTCGATCAGACGATTACCGTAAGCGAAACCGCCGCCGGTATGGGCGGTTCGCAGATGTTTTTGGACGCCGGTAAGGATTATTCGGTGTCCGATCTCATCAAAGGTATAACGGTGGTGTCCGCAAACGACGCTTCCGTGGCGATCGCGGAGACCGTTGCCGGAAGCAAGGAGGCGTTTATCGATATGATGAACGAGCGCGCCGCGGCTATGGGGCTCGAAAACACTAAATTCGTAAACGTGACGGGACTTCCCGAAAGCGGTCAGTATTCTACCGCGCGCGACGTGACCGCCATGATGAGGAAACTGCTCGGTCATCCCGAATATTTCAAATTTTCCACGATATATATGGAAAATTACACTCACCCGGGCGGCAGGATCTCCGAACTCGTGAATACGAATAAGCTCGTAAGATTTTATAAAGGTTGCGACGGCGGCAAGACGGGATTTACCAACGATGCGATGTATTGTCTGTCCGCTACCGCTAAACGCGGCGATACCAGAGTTATAGCCACCGTGCTCGGCGCGGAAAGCAGTAAATCGAGAAACAACGAAGTTTCCACGCTTTTCAATTACGCTTTCCACAACTATAAGACGGTGAAACTCCTCGAAAAAGGTAAAGCCTTCCCTGCAGAGCTCAAAGTAGAAGGCGCTAAAGACGTTACGATCGAGCTTGCTGCGGACAGGGACGTGACGGCGCTCGAGAAAAGAGGGGAAAAGAGGTCGTACGAACTGCGCTTTACTGCAGACGAAGGACTCAAAGCGCCCGTTAAGAGCGGAAGCGTCATAGGAAAGGTGGAGCTTGTCGACGTAAACAGCGGCGAAGTGCTTGCCACCGCGGGTATAGTAACGCTTAACGATATCGAAAAGCGCTCCCTTCTCGACGGAATCGGCGCCATTTTCGACAACTGGTTCTTCGGTATCTGAACCGAATTTAAATCAAAACACCGATAACGAACGGGGCGACGGAGCCTATAGCCCCGTCTTCCCCGCAATAGGGAAAATCAAGCGGCTTCGTTAGCGGTGCGCCGCACGGTATTAGAACGCAAACCCGGTCTTTGCGTTCTTTTCGTATTCGATTTATATTGATTATTCCTTAGCGCCCGCGCGCCCACGGCGCGTGAGCGAAGCGCCTGCGGTAATATATTAGTAAAAAGTGCGCGTGCGCGCGGCTATAAAAAAGTAAATGCGCACGCGCGGGTGTTGACACGCGCGCACTTTATTTATATAATGACAATAGAAAAATTTTAATGATAGGAGCATTATGTTCTTTTATAACCTCATAGTCGCCGAAGGCACGATCGCGGAAAAAATCGTTCTCGCGCTCGCTTTTATCATAGTGGCGGCGTTCTCTATCGTCATTCACGAATTCGCGCACGCGTGGGTGGCTAAACTCAACGGCGACCTAACCGCCAAGGAAAGAGGCAGACTTACCCTCAATCCCGTTGCGCATTTCGACCCGGTAGGGGTATTGATGATGCTGCTCGTAGGTTTCGGCTGGGCTCGCCCCGTGCCTATCAATCCCAATAACTTCACCAATTATAAGCGCGGTATGTTTACCGTTTCCGTCGCCGGCGTTTGCGCCAACCTCATCGCGGCGGGACTCATGCTTCTTATCCTTTATCTCGCCGCTCCGGTTTTGATTTTCAACCTTTCCGCGGTGGCTTCGCTACAGTTATTGCAGAATTTCGTCATAGACATTCTCGTGATCGGCATTCAGATCAACTTCATGCTCGCGCTTTTCAACCTTTTGCCGATTTTCCCGCTCGACGGCTTCAATATCGTCAATACCTTCCTCCCGCGCGGCAATCCGTACGAAACTTTCATGGTCAGATACGGAGTTTTCTGTCTGCTGGCGTTGATAATCATAGGTAACGTCGCCGATATGTTCGGCTTCAGATATCTCGATATTTTCGGTATGTTCGGAAACCTCATCTCCGATATGATATACAAGGTGCTCATCAAGAGCGCCATGACTTTCCTTGTCTTGTAAGGAGCGCAAATGGACGACGCGTCGGTATTGGATCAGATACCCGAGTTAGGGCAAGACGATAAATTTTCTTTTACCTCGTTGAGTTATCACCTCTACGAGGAAGACGTCGCGCTCGATAAACTCCTCGATATCCTTAAAAAGGATAAAGTCGCCATACGCGATATTTTCATTTCATCCATAACCGAACAATACCTTGCTTACGTCGTCAGCCTCACGAAAGAAGAAAAAGATTACGACGATATTTCCTCTTTCCTCGTGCTCGCGGCTACTCTCATCGAACTCAAAGCGGCTTCGCTTCTTCCCAAACCCGAATTCGAAGAGTATGAGGACGACGTTTTGTCCGACGAAGAACTTTTCTACCTGCGTACCGAAGAATACGCCGCTTACCGCGACGCCGCCGAAAAACTCCGCTCCTACGAAATTCTTAACCGCTATTATCGCGAGCCCGTTTTCGGCGAGGACGACTATAAAGTGGTAATTAAAGATTTTTCGCTTCAGAAAATGATCGAGGCTTTCTCGCGTATGCTCGAAAAGGCGGAATTCGAAGAAGACCACACCGCCGAAAAAACAATAGAAAAAGAGCGTTTCAGCGTTTCCGACCGCATGATAGACGTGGTCGAAGCGCTCCGCGCTCTTTCGGTAATTAAATTAAATGATCTTTTCGAGCCCGGCTTTACCAAACTCGAAATTATCAATACCTTCCTTGCCGTTCTCGAAATAGTCAAACAACAGATCGCGTCCATCGCGTTCGAGGGCGATCCCGCAGAGATTATTCTCCGCCATCTGCCCGATACCGATAAATTCAATTACGAGGAGGATTTGCTCAAAGATGCTGACGAATATAATTGAGGCTGTACTTTTCGCGGCGGGCAAAGGTCTCGAAGTACATACCCTTTACAACGGTCTCGTCGGTTATACCCGCAAAGAAATAGACTCGGCACTCGAGGAACTTAAAGCGCGTTACAGCGGTAAGTGCGGCATTCGCCTTATACAATATAATAAGACTTATCAGTTTCAGTCCAATCCCGACTACGGCGAAACCATAGCGGATATGCTTATGGAAACAAAAGAACGCGAACTCAGTAAAACGCTTTTGCAGGTGCTCGCCATTATTGCTTATAAACAACCGGTTACGCGTACCGAGATAGAAGATTTGCGCGGCGTGGGCTCCGACTACGTCATAGCAATGTTGCTGAAACTCAACCTAATTGAAACGGTAGGGCGTAAAGAGACCCTCGGACGTCCGCTTCTTTACGGAACCACGGACGAATTCCTGCGTAAGTTCGGGCTCGAAAGCCTACAGGAACTTCCCGATTACGATGACCTTATGCAGAAGATTCGTAATAACTTCGACAAATACTACGCCAAAACGCAATCTCTTTACCGTGACAGAGAAATCGATACAGAAACGCCTTCGATCGGACTCGACGACGATTTCCGCACGGGCGAAGACGAACACGCGAAGGAAGTCGCCGCCGCAGATTCGGAAGACGATTACTACGCCGACGACGAGGAATCGGACAATCCCGATTTTCTGAGAGGGGAAGACGTGGTCGAAGTCGACTGAACGCAAACCTCTCACGCGTCGCGTCGTACGCGCGCGAGCGTATATACTGTTGCAACTTATAAACGTAAAAACTGTGCCTGACCGACACAAGGAGCATATTATGAAGAATAATACCACCGACAAGTCTAATCTGCGTTCCGCAAAAACCAAAGTCGCATTGACTCTCGCGTCGATTTTCGTCGTATGCGTAGTTTGCCTCGGCGTTTTCTGCGTTGCCGACGTAGCCCTTCTTGACGAAGGTAACGGATCGCTGACAGCCTATGCCGCCGACGTAAGCACCGGATCGGCGTTTATCAACGCCATCAACAGCAATACGGCTATCAATCTTACCGAAAGCATAACCGTCAGCGGCAATTACAGCCAAGCGGATTACAACAAAGAGATTAACGGTAACGGCCATACGATAACTATTGAGGGTTCGGGAACTTATTCTTTGGGTACTGAAACCGCGCAGACGGACCAGTACGCTGGATTGCTGATCGGTAAATTTATATCTGGCACGATGCGCAACGTTACAATAAATTATACCGGAACGTATGCCATTCAGGCTCGTAACAAAAATAATCCTAATCACGAACAGTCTAAGGCAAATCCTGCCTCCAACGCAAACAGTACCACTTTGTATGCGGGAATCATATGCGGAGAAGCGCGCAACGCTACTTTCCAAAACGTTACTCTTATAGTGAACGGTACTTTCATTACGGCAGGTATCGACGCTACCTCGGATTACGGCTCCGGTAACGGCGGCGTAGGCGGCGGCTTTGCCGGAAGATCAAGGGGCGCCACATTCGACAGTTGCGTTCTCGATCTCAATGGCGTCATACATTCTTACGGACAGAACCTCACTGCCGGCAAACAAATCAAAACCGGCGGTACCAGCTCTAATCCAGTTTACGAATCTAACAACTGCGGTAACAACACCACACCGAGCAGAGCCGTTGCGGGCGGATTTGTCGGCGAAATATATTCCGGAAACACTATTTTCAACGGAGTAACGGTGAAAGGCAGCGGCGCAGTAGGCGCTTATGTGGCAGGCAATACCGAAAGCGGTATACAAGAATATGCGTTACGCGCTAACTTTGCAGGCTTGCTTGTAGGATTCGTATACGCTTCGGGTACCGCCTATTCGGTAGAGTCGTTGTATTACGATTTCAGAGGCGCCGTCTACGTTAATATGCGTACTTTGTCGGGTGCGCTTCCCGCAGGACTGATAGTCGGCGAAGCGAGCAACTCCGTATTGATTATCGACAACGTATGGCGTGATGCGGTTAATGCAGACATAGCGAAATCCGGAGTTTCCGCTTACGCTGTCACCGGAACGTCGGGCAACCTGACGGGCTCAGTGTCAAGTATCAAAAGTAAAATAGTTACCAGTCTTTCTTCGGCAGGATCCATTAAAAATCTTTCCGTGGGAGTAGGTAGCGTCAGTGCAGTAAATTCATATAATAATCTCCATGAATTTCAACCGTATCTGACTTATTCTCAGACGACGTCGGCAACTTACGGTACTTTCAGCATTGACAATTTCAATAGCTCTTATATGACTGTTACCGCAAATTCCAACGAGCCGTATTATATTTCTGCACAGCAATACGTTTATTCCGGCGAGCACTTCGACAACGTTTACGATGAATATTTGAATAAACACACTTTCAGTACCGCAAATCCGCAATCGACAATATTTAATATTTATGTAGCGACCACCGCGTATGAAATGTCGACTAACTATTCGGCGGGAACGGCGACTCAGGAATATTCGGCCGTCGCGGTAACTTTCTCAGGCTCTCCCGCAGCCGGAATATCTATACCGAGCAATATGAAATGGGTTGCAGTGAACGATACGGACGCCAGTAAGAGCAATTATTCCGCAGCATTCGGAACTGATACTGTAGGAATCGGTCCTTCTGCGGGAAGTTACAGCGTCAAACTCTATAAACAAGGAGAAAACGATACGCTTGAGCCCGTTAAAACAGGCGAATTCCTCGGTACGAACAGCGTAAACGCGCCGAGTAAGATCTATTTATACGATGCTTCCAAATTTACATATTCGTATACTATAACCCCGATCGAAATAACAATAACGCAAGTGTCGGGTTCGTCCATCACTAAAGAATACGACGCTACCGCAACGATAGACGCGACAATGATCGACGGCTCGAACTTTACCGCGGTACGCAAAGACAACGGCGGAGAACTTCCCGACGCACCGACAATTCTTGTCGGCTCGGGAAGCTATTTTGCAGAATATTCGGGCGCAGGCTATGTCGAATCATCTTCGGTCGGTTCGAATAAATACGCAATAGTTAAGAACGTGAGCGTTCCCGCTAACGGAAACTATATTCTTGCGGGAGGCGCAAGTGCGGAGTACATATTTACCGGTTGTGAGATTACCCCGCGTACGATGGGATTGAACTGGAGCTCTTTGGAACTCGAATACAACGGTGAATTCCAGCATCCGACGGCTACGCCCGCGAACCTTATTCCCGGCGACGAAGTAATGTCTATCGATATTACGTATACGGTTACCTACGTTGATACCGGGTCCGACGCGAAATCGGTAAACGTCGGCAGCTACAGAGTGACTGCAAAAGTCAGCAGCGACAGCGGAAATTCGAATTATACGTTGCCGTACGATTTGAACGTAACGTCGAGAGATTTTACCATAGTGCCCAAAGAAATAGGGGTAGTGTGGAGCGGATTTAACCTTACGTATAATACAAACGAGCAAGAAGTCGGATACGAATTTGTCTCCGGCGCCGTCGAAAGCGTCGATATAGGCAAACTTTCGCTCACCGTAGCTTATTACGACGCTGCCGACGGAAGCCGCTATAATAAGCTGCACGAAGCCGGCACCTATTACGCTATAGCCGAATTAAGCGGCGAAGGCAGTTCCAATTACGCGCTTGACGCTACGTCGAGAAGCGGCGATATCGTTGTCGAGCCGATGACCGTAGAGCTCACGTATTATACGGGACTCAACGGAAGTACGGTAAACGATCTCGTATATATGGGTGCCGATTACGCGGGACACGACGACGGCTTGCACGTCAAAGTAAAGACTACCGCCTCCGGTCTTACGAGCGACAATCTGCGGCTTACTTTCCCTGCGGGAGTAGAGGTTAAGAAGGTAGGCGATTACATAGCGACCGTAACGCTCGTAAATTCTTCCGTCAACCCAATAAACATATCAAACTACAAAATTGCCGCGGGCAACGATACTTGTACCGTAACCGTCGCTAAAAAGCCGCTCGAAATTTCTTTCTCGAGTGATTATTTCACATATACCGGATATGCGCAATCTCCGACTTACGAAGTTTTAACGGCGTTGTATGCGGGGGATTCAGCTCCGATAACAAGACAATTATATCGCGTAGACGACGACGGAGAGGTTAAGGTAACAAATGCGGTCAACGTAGGCAGATATAAACTTGAGCTTACGATTGCAGAATGTGATTACAGCATTTCCACGGGTGGCGAAGTATGTTCCTTCGAAATAGCCGCTTTGAATATTTCCATGACAACTTCCGTGAAAATAGACGCTATTCCGAGTTGCGAGTACAGCGCAAAACCCAACGAACCCGTTCCTGTGGTAAGATTTAACGACAGCATACTTAACGAAGGCAGCGATTACAGCGTTTCTTATGACGATAACGTAGAAGTCGGCACGCTTGCGCAAGTTAAAATAACGGGGAAGGGTAACTTCACCGGAGAACTCAAGCAAAACTTCACCATTACGAAGAAAACTCTCGGACTTAATATTCTTTCGGACAACCTTTACATATATAACGGTGAAGCGCATGCTATTGAAGCCGAATTGACGGGGCATTTCGAAGCGCAAGCGCCCGCGCTTGAAGTTGCCTATTATCGCAATAATATTTTGACTAATCCCGTAACGGTGGGTACGTACACTGCGGTATTCGAATTTGCGGAACCGCAGAATAACTATTCTTTGCCCTCCAATACGTCGTTCGTATTCGATATAGCCAAAGCGAACGTCAGCGTGAGCATAGTTTACGCAGACGAAAACGACGACCTCGTTTACGACGCGCAGCCGCATCTCGTATCGGTGAAATGGGCGGAAGGCATTCGTATACCCGCAATAGATTCCGATCCGGACGCGCTCGATTTCCAGATCAACTATTACGATTCGCGCGGAACCGTGATAGCGGGAGGCCCCGTCGACGTAGGCAATTACAGTGTAGCCGTCACGTTGAAAGGTACAGCTCGCGATAACTATAATCTTGCTGCGGTCACCTGGAATTATGCTGTCAAAGCGCGCGAGGTAAGAATAAGCTACGACGAAACGCTAAACGATTCGTTCGTTTACACATCCGCGCAGCAGAGCGCGATATACGGCTATACGGATGAAGCCGCCGACGTAATTGAAGGCTACGAACCGAGGTTAAGCGTAACTTATACAAAAGGCGGTATCGAAGTAGTGCCCGTAGCCGCAGGTCTCTACACGGTGCAGATATCGGCGCTCAATACCAACTATAAGGCGGTAACCGGAAGCGGAAGCGGACAAACTCCCGGCGGTCAGATGGTAATATTACCTGCCGAACTGCGTCCGCAAATAACTGCAAGCAGCAAAATATATAACGGCGTTACGCTCACGGCGACATACTCTTATGCCGAAGGCTACGGAATGCGCGGACAGGACAATATTTCTCTCAATATCAGTTATTACCTCAAAGGAGAGGACGGAGAAGAAACTTCGGTCGCGGCATGCACAAACGCGGGTTCTTACGTAGCGAGACTGTCGCTTCCCGATACCAATTCCAATTATTACTTTAACGAAGAAAAGAGCGTGCTCGAGTGTGATATCGAGATATCCAAGCGCGAAATAGCGTATCAGTTTACCAATGCGGGCGAACGTACTTACGACGGCAGCAATCTGGTTGTCGAAGCGGGTTTGGCCGGCAACAACGGTAATATTACGGGAGTGGATTTCTCGGGAATAATCGCGGGCGACAGCAACTATAAATTCGAAGTTACGATGTACGACGCCGATTCGAACGAAGTCGAATATATACACGACGTAGGCGTGTACAGCGCGGAAATATCGTTTATAAGCACAAATTATCGTCTTACCGAACGCGACGGATACAGTACCGTGACAACGGTTACCATATTGAAAAGAAACGTTACGTTTACGCCGAAAGACATTCGTAAGATGTTCGGAACTAAAGATAACGCGTCGGAATTTTGGCAAACGCTGACTTATGCGGAGCTCGGAGTGGAAGGCGACGAAGTGACGGTACAGCTTAAGCGCGAGGCAGGAGAGAATTACGGAACCTACAGATACGAAGAAATAATCGTTCCCGCGGACAGCAACTACGATATAACCGCGGTCGGAAGCGGCGCGTTCTATATCGACAAGCGCAGTCTGACGATAACGCCAAATACCTTCACGATGGAATATCTCGACACAATGCCGGAGCTCAAGCAAAAGGAAGTTATACACACCGACGCCGTAGGCGACGTGGAGCTCACGATAACGTTCACGAGACTTACCACCGAAACGGGCGTAGGTACATACGATTTGTCGCCAGAATTCGAAGTCGACGGCGAATACGCTTCGGGCTTTGCGGTCACGCTGATTACCGACGGCAACAAAGGTAAATTCGTCATCACCGGAAGATCCGTGACTGTAAAGCTCGACGAAAGTATGCTCAGCGTAGTGTACGATCCCAATCGTAAAATCGATCCCGATTTTATCGACGCCATAGTTTACGTGGATGTCGATAGTTGCGCCGGCGATATCAAATCGGCATACGACGCATATTGTGAAGAGCACGGTACCGCAGAAGGCTTCCCGTGGGAGAACTATATCGGCATAACCAGAAGCGACAGTAAAAATTTCGGTTATAAAGAAGGCGGTTATACCGTGACGATCAATTTCCTTAAAAACGGAATGATAGACAATAACTATCGCGCGATAACTCCTTCGGGCGAAAACTACGTCTACATGATCGAAAAACTCGACCTCAACGGAAAACTCACCGAGCCGGAAATAGTTAATCTGAAAAATTACGACGGCACTACGACCGCCGTCATAGCAAACAACGCAGATTCGATGGGAATTCCGTCGGAGTATTTCAACCAAGGCGTGCGCGCGTACGCGAATTTCTCCGACAAGAATGCCGGAACCGATAAGACGATAACCGTATCTTACGCGTTCAGTTACTCGATGTATGAGAACAATTATATTCTTCCCGTATCCTTCGTATATTCGCAAAAAGGCGAGATCAAGCCTCTCGAGCTTAATACGGAGATCGTGCTTGCGTCTCCCGAAATAGTATACGGCAACGTTCCCGAAATAACCGTATCCCTGAGCGGCTTCATAAGCGGAGAAAATGCGGAGACCGAAGAAATCGAGCTCGATACCGTATACGAAGACGGTACTGCTATCGACGTTATAAGGGATGTGTCCGCCAACTACAGAATAGAGTTGCAACTGTTGTCTTATTCGGGCACAAACTACACGATTGATTATTCGTCGGTGGCGTGTAACGTCAGAATATTGCCCAAAACGGTCACCGTCGTTGCCGGCGCACCGTACGAAAAACCCGTCGACGGTACCCTCGAAGCGGCAGGCTTCGGCGCGGACAACTACGTGATAGAAGGATTGCTCGAAGGCGATATCAAAGACGTATATATCCTTTATTCCGCGATACTTACCTCGTCAGAGCCGGGAAGCGCCGACGTAAACGTAAGAATCGAAGGCTTGGGAGGGGAGAAAGCAAGCAACTACACGCTTCTGAACAATACGTTTACGGTACCCGCCACGATACTCAAACTTGCCGACGTTACTATGAGCGACGTAAGTTATCCGTACGACACCAAAGCCAAACCCGTGACGCCCGTCCTTACCAACGTGCTTAAAGGGGTGACATATACCGTCGAATACAGCGGACGCGGCGGCACCGTCTACGAAGCGAGCGATAAAGCTCCCGTAAACGCCGGCGAATATCTGGTAAGATGCTATCTCAAACTGAAGGATAAGGATTACGAGCGTTTTGCCGCCGAATGCTATCTGACGATAGAAAAGATCACCCCGACGATCTATTTCGACGGAGTCTTTACTCAGACTTACGGCGTATTTACGCCTATAACCGCAACGGCTACGGCGGCAGGGCTCAACGAGAGCATAGCGGTCGAATATTCTT
>CALVOD010000018.1 GCA_944350065.1 uncultured Clostridia bacterium | reverse complement strand
TCCGGTAAGCCGATTTGATTTTGTATGTATTATTTATTGAACTTTTCGGCAAACCTGATATTTTCTCCGTAAACTATTATTTTCGTGCGGTTCCGTTAAAACTTATTCATAATCACCAAGTACATTTAATTATCCGCTTTTTTTAATAATGATCCTTAAAATACGCAGACAAAAACCCGAAAAAAACGTATTTTAACTTATATAAAAGAGTAAATATATTCTCTTTTAATAGCCAAAATAGAGCTTTTTCTGTGGATAAGTATACCGAGTTATCCACAATTCACTGTAGTTATCAACATATTTTACATTTAAACGCCTTAATTTTAAGCATAAATTATCGTGCTCCGTATATTACCTGCCGGCGCCTGTCGCGGCGCGTAAAGCACGTATTCATTTTGCAATACATTTATGATTTCGGAAAATATCGAGTTTAATTTCGGCTATCCGCAGGATCTGTTTATATTAAACGTATATAGTCATTAAAACTTACCGTATATGCGATAAGGTGTTTAACGGCATTGATATTACCATTACCCCATACAGTATCATTGTTGTATATGATAAGTGTATTTTATTGTTTAATATTGTATTTAATTTATACTTTACTCAATTCTAACTTTATTGCACTCTAAATATGAATTATACTAAAGTATTTGTTGTATCTTTATTTTCATTTAAGACAATGCTTCGGCTTAATTTAACCCGAATACCGCTGCCGCTTTAACGTATTGGATATCTGCTTGTAAATACCGTTATTAACCGTTTGTAATATTGTATATTATTTATCGTTTATTTGCTAAAATTAAATATAAGTTATATATAGACATGAATTGTATATATTTGAGCGTGTCAATCGGCGAGCCGAATCACGTAACGTACTTATCGCTATCAAAGCCAACATTTAACCTAACCGCATATCCGATATTGTTTATAGACGATAAAGAAATAAAATTTAATCAAACGTATGTACGATATAGATTATGTACGATCAAATTATTGTTGATTGATTATATGACTTATATTGTATGTTCCTTCGAGCTTATCGAAAGAGGTATCGAGCGTTTTATTTCATATATTTAATAGTTATTCCCGATAATGCGTTGTGGAAATGTAGATAAGTAAAATGTTTCACGTGAAACAGCGGCGTTACGAACCGATAAATTGTTATTACTTTACCGATATTTCTGACGCAGTTTATTATTTCAATTATCACATCAGAATAATGAGTATATTTTACGTTAACGTAAGACCTGTACTATACGGCTAACGATTTCAAATAAGATTCACAGCAGTTAACGTCCGTAAGTTGTTAGCTCATTCATTGCGATAATGTGCCTACATATAGTCAATGTTTCACGTGAAACAACATACTTAGCGTATATTTATTGCAAATTATTATCTGATATTCTATGTTTCGGTATAAACTGCTTCTAAAATGTAATATTTTTGCATTACATTATATATAAATTTAATATATCGAAATATGAATTTCTATATCGTTTCGCTATATTTATGTTCCGATATATAGTAATATTTAGATAATACAGCACACTGTTTCACGTGAAACATTCTTTCGTCATAGCAGGTAAGCGCAGAATGTAAAGGCTTTTTACTGCCTTCTGACGCGCGCAACGCTTTTTCAAAGCATTATATACCATCTCGGTTTGCACTTGCGTGTTAGAAGTTATCTATAGTGTCCTGTTTACGAAGGCGCCGACGTTGGCAATATTCTACCGTTAAGTTCTATTGCCTGATATATTATACTGAATCGTAACCAACGCGCGTTTTTATGACAATAATGCAGTTGTTTCACGTGAAACAGTGTAGAATAATTCAATATAATGTATCGGTTATACGATCTTTGTCCGCATTTTCGAATAAATCTGGAATAATATCAAAATACGGTGAATATGTCGATTACATTACTGTGATAAATAAACTGATCCTCGTATATATTTACATTACCAAGCAATTTATTATGTTAACCGCATACCGGCTTTACTTTATTTAACGAATCTCTATTTATTTGCGTTGTTTATATGTGTGCAATGCCGTGTATACCGTTTTAACACGATGATTTATATAACCGCCCAGACCTATAATGCGCGGTGGATATAGGTACCGTATTATATGCTTTTACCATACTATCTTAACAGCTCGATTATAATTCTCATTCGATCGTTATTATGATTGGTTTGCAATGATATAATCTACCTTATTTATTTCCGTTTATACAGCTAAACCGAGCATAAAATTACGTTTATCTCTCAAGCAAGTTAGTAGTTACCACGGACTCTTATAATATCGGATATACCGTAAACGCGCCTTGCTCTGTACTCAAGCGACTTATATTGTCGTGTCTTACAAATACACTGTTTTCTGCCGGGGTGCGGTTCTGTTCCACGTGAAACATGGGCGTAACGGCTTACTGTCATTTGGTTATGGCTATATATACTGATTGCACGAATTGAGATTCTTTACCGATTTATACTGTTCAATCGACCTTGTTCCACGTGAAACAATGTATAAAATATGTATAAAATAGTAATAATAGACTGAATATTACTAATTATTTTATATTATCAGATATATATGATTTTATTGTATAATAAATTTATTGACATTAGCCTATAAACGTATTCTTTCGACGGTCTATAGGCAATAATCTCAAGTGTACTGCTTCCATTAGTATCATCTTCCGGACATTCTTTACGTTATGCTTTCAGTACGGCATAGCAGCCAATCAGTTAAAAAGGTATATGTCAATGTAGATCGCTTAATTTTGACTTCGTGCTTATACCTCATATGACGGAGCGCCTGCGTACGGTTAGCTCGTATCGTATACCGCGTTTCTATTCCGGTGATACCGACTAACACGCCGTGTAGATAAGAAACGATCCTAATGTGCGCCTCGATATGTTTATAGAGCGGTGCTTCGATACGGGATCCTATGTTGGAGACTTGTGATCCTATTGTTTGTAAACTCGTCGGAGCTCTTATCGTTATACTTATGACGCGCGAACGTCTTCGTGTTCTTCCGATAACTTCGGATAGGGCGTTGACGGATAAGCTCATAATATCCCCATTCAATGGTACGATGACTGCCCCACAGCGCTTTTGCGGTAAAGAGTTTCCTGCTTGAGGTGTGAACTTACCTCTGCGGCTTGCTACGGGCGGCCAATTCGTATTCTGCTCGGATTTCGGTTACGCTTGCAGTTAGTATTCGTAAATATCATTTGGCGCATATCGGCGCGCAGAGGATTACGGCGGAAACCGGACGCGGGAGCCGCACGGCAGTGTGTTCGGAGTAGCCGCCGTTTCTTAAATTAGCGTATGGCTTAGAGGCGGGTACTGTAGCGACTTAACCGCGTATATAAAGTTAAACCGGTTAATCGTTCCTTTGACAGCGTAAGCGTATAAACGTCGGTCTGCTTGCCGACAAAACGAGGAGTTTGTTCACTCGTAAGTCGGAAGCCGACAAGAAAGGTAAAGGCGTCTCGCGCAACCTCTCGGAGCTTTTCACACAGTCTGGCTGTTCCGCACCGTAGCGGAATAACGGCAAAGCCGGCTCCGTTTGATCTGCACGACGAGCTGCGTATATGGAAGGACGAAGCGTGAGAGTGCGTAAGCGATCGTAGCGCTCGAGCAAAACGGCATATAGCTTTAGGGGCGGAAGATTATTCACGGAGAACGCATAATAAAATGGTGTAAGGATTATGAGCGGGAGTGCTATTGCTATGTACATACCGCCTGTTGCCGCCAAAAAGCGCAAGCGGGTTATAAGTCGTAGCGTATAGAATAATATGCGCGACCGAGAGCAATAGAACGGATGCGGCGCTGTAACGAACAGAAGCTTATTCTCGGCATAAGGGTTGTCTGCATGGCTGTGAGCTTTCAAAATGCCGCGGCAAATCAACTGTATAAGCGAAGAACGTCAAGCGCCCGAGAGAAGGAGAGCGTGCAGAGAGAAGGCGCCGTAGCGGCGCTGGAAATAAGACGTTTATGCACGGTATATATACTAAGAGTTGCACGAAAGTTATGAAGTCGAAAGCGTAATGAGTAAATACGCAAACGGAAAAAAGTAAGACAACAATAAACGAAAAAGCCGTACAAAAAGGATAAAATAATGTGGATAACTCAAAATGTTTCACGTGAAACACCGACACAAATAAGCGATAGCGCATTGCGAAAACAGCGGCAAAACGTATAAAAAATGCCTTAAATAAAGCAAAAAAATACGAAAATATTAACATTAAAAGCGAATAAATTATCGTTTTTATCGTGGATAAAAGAATATAAAGGGAGAGAAATGAGACGCCGAAGGCGCCGTCTGATGCAGGGCGCGTGGGGACGGAGAGGCGATATCGAGGCGGCGCAAGAATGAGCGTATAACGAGACGGCGACATAGCGAGCCGAGGAATGAGCGGTGAGGAGCGGAAGCGGGATTCGGGAGTGCCGCGTTGCGGCTTGCCGATGAAATGCAGCCGACATGGCCGAATACGCGTTTGCTCGGATTCGCGCGCCGAGAAGGCGCGTAAGAGAGCAATGTTCCATATGGAACGAAGAAAAAACAGGGAGAAAAGGCGTTACTTTTACAAACGGAAAAGGGTATTCTTCCCGAAAAATTTGCCCGTTGAAAAATGTAAGAAAACTGTGCGGTTTTTAGCGAAAACGCCGTAAAATCGCACTTTTCGGAGGGCAAAAACGGGGCTTCGGAAACTTCTTCCGAATATTCAAAGCGCATAAGTGTTCCACGTGGAACATAAATTTCACGTAAAATATACCCAGAAATTTAGCCGAAAATCGACGGTTTTGAAAAATTGCGCATTTTTGTATTGGTTGATACCGAATCCCGAAATTGTACGATTTATCGGACAGCATTAAAGACGGTAAATCAGTCGGATTTTTAACGGGAAAGCGGGAAAACTGCCCGAAAACACGCCGTATTTCCTGCGCCGTGCGGCGCTTGCGGGAAAGGGGCGATATTTTATTCTCTTTCGCTACTCCGTTTTAGCGTTTAACGGGCGTATATCCCGGTTGTTTCCCTTTCGGCTCGCTCGAAATAGCTTTTGCGTTTATACTTGTCTGCGCGTTTGCGATGCGCGCGGCGCACGTTCTTCAATAGGTTTAACACGTTGGGGCGCCGTTCGGGATATATACGCTTTCGGAAACTTACGGGCGCTGCTTATTCCGCTCGGAAGCGGGGCGCGGTTTATGAGGATTTCTTTATTTTTGCGTTTGTAGAGCGCTTATGTTTTTCGATTTTACGGCGCAGCTTTTCCGTTACGGGCGGCGCGTACTTTCGTAAAGACGGTTGCGCGTTTTGCGCTTCGCGCCCGAAAAAAACCGCCCCCGTTCGGGAGCGGCCAAACCGCGTTTTAATTCGTTATTCGAAGCAGAGTATCGCGAACGCTTCCTTGTATATCTTTATCATTTTTTTGAACGAGGCGAGCGAGATCCTTTCGTCGCGCATGTGGATATACGATTCTTCGCCCGGGAATATCGGACCGAACGCCACCCCGCACGGCAACACCCGCGCATAGGTCGCGCCACCTATCGATATCGCTTCGGCTTCGCTGTCGCCGGTGACCTTTTTGTACGCTTCGAGAAGTCCCTTGACGAGCGGACTGTCCTTCGGTACGTACAACGGGTCGTGGTGATTTTTTAGCGTTATCTCCGCTTCGGGAAGAGCCGCTTTCAGCTTTTCGGTTATCGCGTCGCCGTTTACCGTAACGGGATAGCGGATATCGGTTTCGATATAGAGCGCGCTTCCTTCCGTTCGCGCCGCTCCCGCGTTCAGAGTAAGCGCTCCCGACTGCTCGTCGCGGCATGCCATACCCGCACCCGCGCCGCACGTCGGCGCGAAAACCGCGTGCAGCTTTTCCGCTACGGCGCTTACGCTTTTCAGTATTTTCAGTAGCGCGATAAGCGCGTTTACGCCCTTTTCGGGAGAGCTTCCGTGCGCGCTTTTTCCGCTCGTCGTTATCTTGAGCGTTTTGCCGTTGCGCTCGATTGCCGCGCCCGCGCCGTTTGCCGCGTTAATGAGCGCTTCGGAATACTCCGCAACCGCTTCCGCGCTATCCGGCACGATATTGGCGCGAGTTCCCGCTTTGAGCGAATACACCCCTTCGGGCAGGGGGAATTTTATCGAGTAGAAGGATACTCCCTTTTCGCAGTTGATGACAGGGAAGTCCGCGTCGGGAGAGAAACCTTCCGAGGGCATCTCCTCGCGCGCCTTGTACGCTTCCATACATTTCCAGCCGCTTTCCTCGTTCGTGCCGAGTATGAAGCGCAGCCGCACTTTGGGCGCTCTGCCTTCGTCGAGAAGCTCCGTCGCCGCGAAAAACGCGGCGACCGCAGGACCTTTGTCGTCCTCCGTTCCGCGTCCCCAGATATATCCGTCGGCAATTTCTCCGCCGAAAGGCGCGTGGCTCCAACCTTCGGTAACGGGTACCACGTCAAGGTGGTTCAGTACCCCGAACAAGGGTTTTTCTTTATCGCCGATTTCGGCGTATCCGTAATAGCCGTCCCCGTTAAACGTGCGGAAACCGTGCGCTTTCATCACACCGAGCATATATTCGAGAGCTTCGTTGACGCCCTTGCCGAAAGGCGCTCCTTCGGCGGGCGCGCCCTCAACGGAATCGAAACGAATGAGTTCCCGAAGACATTGAACGGCTTCGTCGAAACGATCCATATTACCTCCGTATTCTCCCCGAAGAGAAAAATTATATAAATATTATACACACTTCGGCGCGGATGTGTTATTATTTATTTTGTAAAGCAGTAGCGAATAACGGCGTAATATGTAATTTACTTCGATTGCGGGGAAATATTCGATGGGCGCGGGCAGAAGACAGCGGATGAGAGAAAAAGTGCATCTTAACGGTATCGCGGGGCTTGCGCCGCACGAGATACTGGAATTCATGCTGTATCCGTACGTTCCGCAGAAGGATACCGTGCCGATAGCTCGCGCTTTGCTCGACGAATTCGGCACCCTCGACAACGTACTGCACGCAAGCGAAGACGCTTTGCTCAACGTGCCGGGAATGCCCAAACTCGCGGCGCTTACCTTCCCTCAATTAAGACATATAGTTTCGCGCGCCGCAACCGACGCCGCGGCGGACCGCGGTAAGATAACGGACGCTGCGGGAGCGGCTAAATACTTCGGAGCGATGATAGGCGGGGAGAAGATAGAAAAAACGGTGGCGGTCTTTCTTACCAACCGCGGTAAAATTATCTGCGCCCGCGAAATCAATTCCGGCACGCCCGTGGAAACGGACGTCGAAATACGTAAAATCGCTTCCGCGGCGCTCAATACCAACGCGGCTGCGGTCATACTCGGACACAATCATCCTTCGGGGGACGTGACGCCTTCGGAAGCGGACGTAGGCAGTACGGAATTATTGGGGAATATTCTTCGTCCGCTCGGAGTGGCTTTGCTCGATCATATCGTGGTATCGGGCGAAAAATATCACAGTATGTTGCGCGGCGGCTCTTTCGGGGCAAGCGCGGGCAGGGGGTCTTTGAACGAAGCGGGCGCGCCGTTCGGCTACGACGGGAAAGACGCGGAATGAAAATACCGGCAAAAGCCGGTTTTTATTTTTCAATAGTAAAAATTCATTGCGGAACCGATTATTTTAACGACGTCGACAGGTATTCGTTGACCGATACGGCGATAACCGAAGCGAGGGTGCGGCGGTAGGCGTCGTCTGTAAGTAGCTTTTCGTCCTCGGGATTTGACAAAAAGCCGCATTCCACTATTGCGGAAGGGTAGGACGTACAGTTAAGTATGTAATAATCGCCGCCGAGAGCCGAATAGCTTCTTCCGGTGTTAGCGGTATTCAGAGCGTTCAAACCCTTCTGCACGACGGCGGCGAGCTCCTTTCCTGCGGTAGAGCCCGCGGAGTAGAAGACCTGCGCGCCGCGGCGCGCGGGAGAAGGAAAGTTGTTGCAATGTATGCTTATCACGCACAGCGGACGGGCGTTTACGATGACGTCTCTGCGCCGTTGCATCTCCTCGCGTTTATTGTATAAAGCCGCTTCTTCACTTTCCGAAAAGGCTCCCGCTTCGCCATCGCCCTCGCGGGTAAATACCGTTTCGTATCCGAGCGCGTTCAGCTCGCTTGCTACCATTCGGGCAACCGCAAGATTGATTTCGGCTTCCGTAACGCCGGTATTTACGCCGGTAACCCCGCCGTCCGCGCCGCCGTGACCCGCGTCGATCACGATTACTTTGCGTATTCCGGGCGAATACGCCGCGGCGATGGCGAAGCCGAGCGCGGTAAGTACCGCCGCTATCGCAAGCAACGCCGCCGTTGTCCACAACAACCGTTTTCTGATAAGTATTATCAAAGCGTTCTCCACGGCGCTTTACCGGTTCCCTAACGGGTACCCGTAAGGCGCCTTTAAGTCAAATTTCGACAATCTCCGCAGAGAGTTGTCCACAATACCGCGGGCTTTTCCACAGAGTTGTCCACAATATTCTATGCGCGCCGGGAAGGTTTATGACCTTTCCGCGCATAAATCCCTTCGCCAAAAGGCGGTTTTTTCGCCCCGCAGATATAGCGGCGTTTTGCTTGACAGCGATATGGTTTTACATTATAATACATAAGCGCGTTTTCTTTTACGCGCGTATAAATTAAAAATAAATCATCACATCGAGGAGTATATCGTTATGAAAAGAACCTACCAACCCAAGAAAAGACAAAAGAGCAAAGTTCACGGTTTCCGTCAGAGAATGTCCACCAAGGGCGGCAGAAAAGTGCTTTCCCGCCGCAGAAGAAAGGGCAGAGCCGTCATCTCCGCGTAATGCAGAGAGCCTACCGACTTAAAAAGAACGCAAGTTTCAGCTACGTTTATCGCAAAGGTCAGTCTTACGCGCACCCCCTTCTCGTACTCGAGTTCGTGCCCGCCAAGGGCATTAAAGTGGGCGTGAGCGTAAGCAAAAAGGTAGGCAAAAGCGTCGTCAGAAATCTGGCGAAAAGAAGGATTTACGAGAATTTCGCACGGCTGATCCCTTTCGTCGACGGCGAATACACTTACGTCGTCGTGGCGAGAAACGCCATTGCCGATGCTACTTTCGCCGAGATAGGCGAAGCCCTCCGCTCCCTGCTCGTCAAAGCGGGACACCTCAAACCCGATGTTTAAGCGCATTGCAAAAACGTTAATACTCGGATATAAGAAAATGCTTTCGCCGTTTATCGGCAGGGATTGCATTTACACTCCGACGTGTTCGATGTATACGCTCGACGCCATCTCTAAATACGGTGTCATAATAGGGAGTTTCAAAGGGTTTATGCGAATTTTGAGATGTAATCCTTTCCGTCGGGGAGGTTTCGACCCCGTCAGAGAAAATTTGAGAGGAGCCGCAAAATGGACTTTATGAGTCTGGCAACAGAACTGAACCTTATCGGTAAGCTCGTCTATAACGTCCTTTACAAATGGGTGTTGTCCTGGGGCGTGGAAAGCGAGGTTATCGGACCTTTCGCGTTGACGGTTATTTTGTTTACGGTGTTTTTGACGCTGCTGACAATGCCTCTCGACGTCTGGCAAAAACTGATTTCGAGAAGCAACGCCCGCAAAATGGAGGCGATGAAGCCCGAGCTCGAGAAGGTCAACAAACTTTACGAAGGCGACAAAGCGATGCTTATGCAGAAGCAGCGCGAGCTGTATTCGAAATATAAGTATTCCGCGACCAAAGCCTGCCTGCCGATGATAGTGACGATGGTATTGTTCCTCGTCGTTTTCAGCGGTTTCAATTCGGCGGTCAAACACTATAACAGTGTTGTTTTCGACGATTTGCAGAACGTGTACGAAACCACTTACGCGTCGAGCTACAACGCGGCGGTAGCGGGCGGAAGCGGGACCGAGGAGGCTGTTACGGCAGCCACGGCTGCCGCGGAGAACGCCGTCGTAGAAGCGTATAAGCCCGAAAAATTCCTGCTTACGCAGAACATATTCATGCCCGACACTTGGGCGGATCCCATTCCCGACGCTTCCACTTACGCGGGAACGGGCATGGGCAAGCTCGGTATAACCGACGTCGATTCGGCGGTATACGAGAAGGTGATGAGGCCGCTCATCGAGAAATACAACGTCACCGAAAAAGGCAAAAGCGCCTGGAACGGGTATCTGATATTGCCTGTTCTGGTACTCGTATTGAGCTTTGTATCGTCTAAGCTCGTCAAGTCGCCCGATCAGCCGCAGATGGCGGGGCAGAGCGAAGAGCAGGTCAAGATGCAGCAGAACCAGATGAAGATGATGGCGTTCGTAATGCCGGTCATAATGGGTGTTTTTTCGCTGTTCTACAGCACGGCGTTTTCGCTGTATATGTTCATCAGGAGCTTTTTGAACCTTGCGTTCAATATGACCTGGAACATAGTGCAGAAGAAGCGCGACGCAGCGGAGCGCGACAGGATAATGAGCACGACCGTCAAGAAATAACGGTGCGTCGAACGCGGAGAAGGGGGAACAGGGAAAAAGGAGTAAGCGATGAAGAAAGGAAACGTATTTGAAGGTTCGAGCGTGCAGGACGCGATAGAAAAGGGACTCGCGGCGCTCGGCATCACCGAGGAAGAAGCGGAAATTAAAGTAAAGAGCAAAGGGGGATTTTTCACGAAACCCAGCGTGGAGATAACCGTGAAGGAAAAAATCGAAGCGGAAGCGGACGTCGCCGTAGAAGAGAGCGCGACCGTTGAGGAAGAAGTCGCCGAAGAAGGCGTGAAAGTGGCGCTTACCGAAGAAGAATGCGCGTCGGCGGAAGAGAGAGTGCGCGCCTTTATAGACGGATTGCTCGAAGAAATGAGGCTCGATTGCACCGCCGAAGTCACCCGCGAAGGCGAGGAGATAGACGTGCGCATAAGCGGTAAGGGCGCCGGTTCGATAATAGGCTACAGAGGCGACGTGCTCGACGCGGTGCAATATATGGCGTTATGGATAGCGAACAATTCCGTAAAGGAATTCATAAGAGTTTCTCTCGACGCCGAGAATTACCGCAAAAAGAGGAACGAAACGCTGACCAACCTCGCCATGCGTCTGGCGCGCAAGGCGGCGCGTACCGGAAGAAGGGTGTCGCTCGAGGCGATGAATCCTTTCGAACGCAGGGTGATACACACGGCGCTACAGAACGACAAATTCGTTCGCACCGAATCGGAAGGGGAAGGCAACTACCGGCATGTGGTGATAATACCTAAGAGCGAAAACGCGCCGAGAGCGCGCAGAGCGCGCGAAACGACGGAGGACGCGGCTCCGCAGATGACCTACGGCACGAGCGCGAAATTCCGTAAAAAAGGAGCCGTAAAGACGAAGACCTACGGCGCGCCTTCCAAAAAGCCTTATTAAAGAGAAAATAATTTTTCCGTAATGAAGGACACCATAGTCGCGCCGGCGACCGCAAGCGGTACGGCGGCGGTAGGAATCATAAGACTGAGCGGAGAAGAAGCGCTCGCCATCGCGGCGAAAGTATTTACCGCGAAGGGGTGGAGCGCCGCGAGCGCGGAGCCTTATAAAATGTATCTCGGCAAAGCGGATGCCGGTAAATTCGCTGACAGGGCGTTTTGTATGTATTGCAAAGCGCCTAAATCGTATACGGGGGAAGACGTCGTCGAATTCCATTTACACGGCGGCAAGGTGATAACGGAAGGGCTTTTGAGAAGGCTCGTCGCGCTCGGCGCGCGACCCGCGCTTCCCGGCGAATTCACTAAAAGGGCGTACCTCAACGGTAAACTCGATCTTGCGGAAGCCGAAGGCATAGAAGACATGATAACCGCGGGCTCGGAAGCCGAAGCGATGCAGGCGTACCGCATGATGGGCGGCGAAGTCAGCAGGGGCGTCGAGCGGGTGAAGGAGCTTTTGCTGGAAGCGGCGGCGAATATCGACGCGGTGCTCGATTATCCTGAGGAGCTGACGGAAGACAACGCCCCGCTAATACGCGCCGCTCTCACGCGCGCGAAAAAAGAACTTGACGATCTTTACGAGGGAAGCAAAAACAGGCGGCTTTTGAAAGAGGGCGCGAGCCTTGTGCTCGCGGGACTTACCAACGTCGGTAAATCGAGCCTGATGAACGCTTTGCTCAAAGACGATCGCGCCATAGTAACGGACGTGGCGGGGACGACGCGGGACGTATTGCGGGAGAGCTTCGAACTCGAAGGCGTGAGCGTGAACGTATCGGACACGGCGGGGATACGCGACGGCGGCGACGAAGTGGAAAAGATAGGTATCTCACGCGCGGAGCGCGCGATAGAAGGCGCCGATCTGGTGCTTTTCGTGACCGATCTGTCCGTTCCGGAGAGCGCCGAAGAACGGGCGCTGTACGAGAAGATAAAGCATAAAAAGCATATCCGCGTGGCGAATAAAGGGGACGTGGCGCGCTATCCGAGGGAAGCAGACATCGTGACCGAGGCGAAGACGGGCGGCAATATCGACGAGCTTACGGCGCTTATAAGCGAAAAGCTGGAATTGAAAAAGAGGCTCGAAACGCCGATACTCACCCGCGAAAGGCAGATATACGCGGTAAAAGCGGCGGCGGAGCACGTAGAGGCGGCGCTCGAAGCTATGGACGAAACGGGGCTCGACTGTCTTGCCGTGGACGTCAAGGCGGCGTGGGCGGAGCTGTGCGCGCTGACCGGAGAGGACGTGGCGGAGAGCGTGGTGGACGAAATTTTTTCGAGATTCTGCGTAGGTAAATAGAAGTGAACGGAGAATACGACGCGATAGTTATAGGCGCGGGGCACGCGGGAGCGGAGGCTGCGCACGTACTTGCAAAAACGGGCAAAAAGACTTTGCTTTTGTCGCTGTCTTTGGAGGCGGTGGCTTTTATGGCGTGCAATCCGAACGTGGGCGGCACGGCGAAAGGTCATCTCGTCAAGGAAGTGGACGCCCTGGGCGGCATAATGGGAGAAATAGCGGACAAAGCGACGATACAGCGCAGAATGCTCAACGCGGGCAACGGACCCGCGGTACACAGTTTAAGGGCGCAGGTGGACAAAAATCTCTACCACAGGCTGATGAAAAGGGCGCTCGAGCGCACCGCGGGTCTCGACATCACGGAAGCGGAAGCGTCGGAGATACTCGTCGAAAACGGCGAGGTAGCGGGCGTCAGGACCGCGCTCGGCAAAGTTTACCGCGCGCGAGCGGTGGTGCTTGCCACGGGCGTATACCTCGACGCAAGGATAATAACGGGCGAATACGTGCGCGCGACGGGACCTGCGGGCTTTATGAAAAGCTCGGCGCTTACGGGCAGTCTTCTCGCGTTGGGGCTCGACATAAGGCGCTTCAAAACGGGTACGCCGATGCGCATACTGTCGTCCTCGATAGATTATTCCGTTATGGAGGTACAGCCCGGGGAGGAGGGCTTGCCGGCATTTTCGATGCTCACGGAAGGCAACGTGCGCAACGATATGAACTGCTGGCTCACATATACGAACGCGCGCACGCATAAAATAATATTGGATAATCTCGACCGCGCGCCTATGTATAACGGCGAGATAAGCGGCGTGGGACCGCGATACTGCCCTTCGATAGAGACGAAAGTGGTGCGCTTCGCGGATAAGGAAAGGCATCAGGTATTCATAGAGCCGGAGGGCGCGGACACCGAGGAAATGTACGCGCAGGGTTTGAGCACCTCCCTTCCTTACGACGTGCAGGAGGAGATGGTACATTCTATACGCGGGCTCGAGAACGCGAAAATAACGCGCTACGGCTACGCGATAGAATACGACTGCCTCAACCCCCTCGAACTGAACGCAGCTCTCGGCGTGAAAAAATACAAAGGACTGTATTCCGCAGGTCAGATCAACGGAAGCAGCGGCTATGAGGAAGCGGCGGCGCAGGGACTTGTCGCGGGTATAAACGCTTCGCGTTACCTCGACGGGAAAGAGCCTTTCGTAATGCGTAGGGACGAGTCTTATATAGGCGTTCTTATCGACGACCTCGTGACGAAGGGTACGGAGGAGCCGTACAGAATGATGACTTCCCGCGCCGAATACAGATTGCATTTAAGGCAGGACAACGCCGATCTCAGGCTCACCGCAATAGGCAGGGAGCTCGGCACGGTAGACGACGAAAGGTATTCCAAATATTTGAAAAAGGTTGCCGAAATCGAAGATATCCGCAAGGCGCTTAAACGCCGTTACAAGCCGGAAGAGGTAGAGGAAGTCTTTACGGCGAAGGGCGAAAGCGTGCCGAAAACGAGCATAAGCGGCGAGGAGATACTGAGGCGCGGAAGGCTTAACGGAAGCGACCTAATAGCCGTCGACAACGAATTTGACAAATATTCGTACGACGCGTTTTTCAACGTGGCGACGGAGATAAAGTACGAAGGCTACCTCGTCAAGGAACAGCGCACGATACGCGAAGCGCAGAGAATGGAAGAAAAGGCGCTTACCCCCGACATAGACTATTCGAAGATAGACGGGATAAGGCTGGAAGCGCGCCAGAAGCTCGACGCGGTGAAGCCTTTGACGGTAGCGCAGGCGGCGCGCATAAGCGGGGTGAATTCGGCGGACATAACGGTGCTTTTGCTGTGGCTGAGGAAGCGGGAAGCGGCGAAAGCCGCGGGCGCGAAAAAAGCGGCGGACGGAAAGGACGGCGAATAGAAAGAAATAATTATTTTTCCTGCTTACGGCTCTTTGAGCCGTTTTTTATTTAACCAAGCGATACCGAAGCAAAGCGCTTAACGCGAGCCTTGAAAAATTTTTCGGAACATAGTAAAATTCAAACGTAACGATTTTCACTAATTTACGGAGGTAGGAATGGAGAAGCGTTTCAAAGCGATAGTCGCGGGAGCGGGCATAGGCGGGCTCGCGGTGGCGGCGGCGCTCGGGAAAGCGGGCGCGGAAGCGATCGTTTACGAGAGGGCGGAGTCGTTAGACGATATGCGTTATCCCTGGCACGACGACGTTCAGCCGGAGGCTTTCGAAAGAGCGGGGATAGAGGTCCCTAAAGGCAGTTTCCGCAAGAAAAACTGGACGTTCGTGACTCCGGACGGCGCGGTGCGCCGTATGTACGAAGCCCCCGAAAAAGCCGATTTTTCGGTATGGAGAAGGGAGCTTAACGCGGAGCTTTACGCGCGGGCGGCGCGATACGCCGAAGTGAGATTTTCCTCGCAAGTCGAGGGCGCCGTGAGAGAAAACGGGCGCGTTGTTGGCATAACGGTGAACGGCGAAAGGGTTTACGCCGACTTAGTGATAGATTCGCTCGGCGTCGATTCCGTTCTGAAGAAGGACGTTCCCGAAATAACCGTGCACGACGGGGAGGAGATATTCGCGGTATACCGCGCTTTTTGCGAGAAAAGAAAGGGCGCGCCCGAAGCGGTGTACACGAACAAAGTTTATTTGAAGCATTTAGGAGAGCGGGGGATCGCCTGGGCGATACAGGATGGCGACGAGGTGGACGTATTGGCGGGCAGACCGGGCGGAATGAGCAAAGAAGTTCTTATGCGCGCTTTGGAAAAGCTCGCGGAGGAAAATGTAACGGTAGGGGAGCGCGTAACGCGCGGTGGCGGCATATACCGCATACCGGTAAGGTATCCCGCCACCCGAATGGTCGCGGACGGATACGCCGCGATAGGCGACGCGGCGTATATGACGGTACCCATGCTCGGAAGCGGCATCGCCGCCTCTCTTTTAGCCGCCGACATACTCGCCGAGTGTATCTCAAGCGCGACGGAAAGAGGCTTGAGCCCCGCCGAAGCCGCTTCCGCGGGAAACCTTTGGAATTACGAGAGGAAGTATTTCCTTTCCGCGGGAGCGGAGCACTGCGGCGTGGACGTGACGAAAAGGGGAGTGCTTGAATTCTCCGACGAGCTGCTCGGTTGGTTGCTTGTTTCCGACGTGCTTACGAACGACGACGTTTGCGCGCTGGCGAAAGGCCGTTTTCTGAATATCGGCGTTAAGGAAGCGCTCGCCAAGGTAAAGGCGGCGGGGCTTAAAAAACTTCCCGCCCTCTTTAAAGTAAACGCGATGCTCACGCGCGGCAAGCGCGCGATAGCGATAGCGAAAAGGATTCCCGCGAAATTCGAGCCGCGCGCCGTAAAAAGGTGGGAAAGAAAGCTCGTTAAAGCGGTGACCGGCAAAAAGCGCGTTTGAAACGACAATCGGAAAGCTCCCGCCTGAGCGGGAGCTTTTTAATAATTCCGAATATCAAAATTACGATACGAATTAAAATTTTTCTTATTCGCCGACGTATTCCGCCATTTCCGATTTTTTCGGGCGGTGTCTGCGCACCCTGCGCTTGTGTCCCCAGTTCACCGCGGTGTATCCGCGATAGCTCGATATGTGCGGTAGGGGCAGTCCGTTGGTATGCCGTACTATTTTTTCGATACAGTCCACCGCATCCTGCACCTTGTCGCGCGGCACCGGCGCCACGAAATGCGTGGCGTATATCGCGTCGTAATCCTTGCCCCGCAATATGCGTTGCAGGGTGGTTTTGAGTTCTTCCGTTTTCGCCGCGCGCCGTAAACCGAGATACGTGCAGGGATTGTACGTGTCGCCTACGAACAGCAGTCTGTTCTCCACCGCAAGATAGCTCAGAGCGCCACGCGTCAGCCCTTTCGATTCGTATACGCGCACCGTCTTGCCGCCGAGATCGATAACGTCGCCTTCGCCCACGTATGCCGCTTCGGGCTCCCTGCCGCGTACCCATCGGCAATTACGGAATTTAATCACTTTCAGCGTGAAAAGAAATTTAAGGCTCAACAGATAGCTTTTGCGCGCGAACAGCGTGCTCGATTTAAGAAAGGGCGCTTCCCGCTCCGATAAATATATTTTCCCGAACTGTCCTCTGCCGCCCGAGTGCCACGGCAGCGCGCTCGTCAAAGCCGCTTCGACCGGCTTTTCGCCGACAAGCGGCGCGATTACGCTCCTTAAATCGTTCACGCCCGCCCCCGTGTCGATAAGCAATGCCTTTTCGCTTCCGATTATCAGATAACAATTCGCTACGTTGTATTCGTTTATGCGGTACACGCCTTCGCCGATACCTTCGACGTCGTATCCTGCGCGCCGCTTCCTTCTGCTCCTGTCGAACATAGTCTCTCCTTTTTCTTTTCACCATTATAACACGCGTAAAGCGCTTTCGTATAATATTATTGAATTATCTTCGACGAAGTTGTATAATATTCTGCATAGAACTCGTTACGGAGGTCATTGCGTGTATCCTTACGAAATAGGCGGCTTCATCACACTTTACGGCATTTTGGTGGGAGTGGGCGTGCTCGCTTGCTTCATCGTCTTCTGGTGCCTCGCAAAAAAAGATAAAATCGAAAGCCGTTATATAGATTTCATTACCGTGGACGGAGTGATTACCGCGGCGGCGGGCTTCGGCTTCGCGGCGCTGTTTCAGTCCGTTTACAGCTATATCGAAAACCCCGAAGCGGGCTTCGGCTATAACGGGCTCACCTTCTACGGCGGACTCATAGGCGGCGCGGCGGTCTTCGTCGTTATCGCCTTCGCTTTCCGTAAGCGCTACCAAAGCAAAATGACGGATATCGTAAGCAACGTCCCCCTCGGTATTCTGATAGGCCACGCCTTCGGCAGAGTAGGGTGTTTTATGGCGGGTTGCTGCTACGGCAAGCCCACCGACAGCCCCATCGGAGTACGGTTCGTGGACCTCGAGACGGGCGGGCTCACCGAGAAGGTCATCCCCACCAATCTTATAGAAGCGGTATTCCTTTTTATCGTTTTCGGGATACTACTCGCCGTATATCTGAAAAAAGCGCATCCCTATAACCTTCCCCTCTATATGATACTTTACGGCATATTCCGTTTCGTGATAGAGTATTTCCGCGACGACGACAGAGGGGAGTTCGTACCGGGGATAAGTCCTTCGCAATTCTGGTCGATATTGCTCGTTATAGGAGGGATCGTGCTCGTTCCCGTATTGAAGAAATTATGGGACAAGCGGCGCGCATATCTTGCCGAGCACCCGATCGTCGAGCCGGAAACGAAAAAGAAATAATTGAAAACAAATAAATAGAACAAATTGTCGCAATGTGCAACTAAATAATAAATATAATATTTATAATATTAAGAATCATTTTTGCCCTTCATGCAATGCGAAAATATGCTATAAATGAAGCAATTTAGAAAAATTAAACTTGTTTTGTCATTTCATAAACTATTGCTTGCAGTTGGATAATATTTATGATATAATATTTATAGATTTTATTTTTTATATAATTTATTATTATGCGAGCGCGCCCGTACGGACACTCGTGCGAGCAATCTTTGCGCGCGTCATAAGCAAAGAGGTAAAAATGGGTTTAGTAGATTTTCTGTTCAAAAGCGAAAAAAAGCGTCAACTAAAGAAGTTAGAGGTTACGGCGGAGAAAATAGAGAAACTTTCCGATAAATACAAAGCGATGAGCGACGAGGAGCTCGCCGCGCAGACTGCGGCGCT
>CALVOD010000017.1 GCA_944350065.1 uncultured Clostridia bacterium | reverse complement strand
GACGCCGAAATGATCCTCGAAGGCACCGAACGCTGGACGCCGCCTTTGTTTATGTTGTTTTTCGTGATATCGGGAGCCACTCTCGATCTGGCGGTAATACCGCAGGTAGGCGTAGTGGGCATAGCGTATATAGTGTTCCGCTCCCTCGGTAAATACTTCGGCGCGTTTGCGGGCGCTGCGATGACGAAAGCGGATAAGCAGGTGAGGAATCATCTCGGCATAACGCTGCTGCCGCAGGCGGGCGTAGCGATAGGAATGGCGCAGATAGTCGCAAATACCCCCGAATTCGCCGCTATAGCGGGGCAGGTGGTGACGGTGACTCTGTGCGCCACTCTCGTATACGAACTGGTGGGTCCGCTGCTTACGAAGATGAGCCTCAAAGCGGCAGGCGAGATAACGGAGCGCGGCAAACTGCCGATCACCGAGCTTGTGGAAGAAGTCGCCGCGCGCATCAAAGGGCGCAAAAATAAAACCGACGGCGAAAGCGGTACTTGAAAAGTGCCGCTGTTTTACCGCCGACGGTAAACGAACGCAAAAATAAATCTATTCTATTTACTTGGTATACTCTTTATCCAAACCGAGAATGTAATCCGCGGAACATTCGAGAGCTTTGCACAGCGCGGCGAAAGTTTCCAGTTTAGGAAGTTTTTTCGTTGTTTTGTACTGCGTGATCATTTCCGGCGAAACTCCCACCATCTGCGCGAGCTGTTTCGTCGTATAGGGGGAGTATTTGAGTTCTTCAACCAGTCTTTCCTTAATTAGATTCATATTACTGCCTCCTGTGTATTTCATATTTAATATATAACGGTAAAGTGAGCGAAAAATATTTTATAACCGACGGTTATGAGTAGCGAGGCAATCTTTAAGGTGTTTTATATGTGAACGGCGTTTTCGCGCGCCCTGCGGGCGCGTAAGAGAATTGCGTTAAAGGATACCTAACCGCTATTTTCGGCAACCGTAATCAGTATGTGACGGACGAGAAATATTATCCTTGAAAATTTGCTCACGTACGCGCGCGGGTATTGACAAACTTTAGTTTTTTGATATAATAATCAAGCAACGGATAAAAGAGGAGGGCTGAAAAAATGGCATTGCTGAGAGAAAGACGCAGGAAGATATTCTGGATAGTCGTGGGCTCGGTGCTCGGCGCGATAATATTATTTCTCGCGCTCGTGACGGTGATAGGAGTAGTGGGCTACACGGTGAATTTCAACGATCTCGACGACGTCAAACCGGTGGGCTCGCGTTACGCGCCGGTGTACGAGAACGGCGCTTATACCTTCCGCATAGACGCCGACGAGGGGTTCAGGATATTGCAGATAACGGACGTGCATATCGGCGGCGGAGCTTTCTCGATAGGCAAGGACGCCAAGGCGCTCGACGCGGTGGAAAAGCTCATACGCGCGGCAAAGCCCGACCTCGTTGCGGTGACGGGAGATATAGCCTATCCTTTCCCCATTCAATCGGGTTCTTTCAATAATCTGCGCGAGTCCGCGATGTTTGCCAAGCTTATGGAAAAACTCGAGGTTTATTATACGATCTCTTTCGGCAATCACGATACCGAGTCGTACAGCTTCTACGACAGGAACGATCTGTACGAATTCTATTCGGAAGAAAAGTATTGCGTAATAGACAGGGCGGAGAACGCCGACGGCATAAATTACGCCGTAAATATCGTGGACGACGAGAGCGATCGCATAGTGCAGACTCTGTATATGATGGATACTCACGCTTACGTTAAAGACGGCAACGGTCTGTTCGACCGTTACGACGGACTGCACGAGAACCAGATCGAATGGTACCGCGGCGAGGTTGCGCGGATGAATGCTCTCAATGCGGCATACGGCGTGCCGCAGTCGTTGTTGTTCATCCATATACCCTTCGTCGAATACGAAACGGCATGGCAGGAGTACAGAGCGGCGGGCAGTAAGGATACCGAGAACGTGATTTATTATTACGGCGAAGCGCTCGAGCCCGACGAGAACGTATGTCACTCTATGCACGACGATGAGATGTTCGAGACGATACTCGAGCTCGGCAGCACGCAAGGAGTATTCGCAGGGCACGATCATCTTAACTATTTCAGCGTCGAATACAAGGGCGTAAGACTTACCTACGGAATGAGTATCGATTATCTTGCGTATATCGGGATAGGCAAGGAGCACACGCAGCGCGGCGCGACGATAATAGATCTCGACGGCGAGGGCGGCTTCATCCTTGCGCAGCTTCCGCTTACCGCGGTAGAGTAGAAGGGCATTGCTTTAACGGAAAATACGGGCTCGCTTTACGGCGAGCCCGATTTTTTGAGGAAAGCATACCGTAGCGTTACGATACTATAACTTCAATTTTTTATTGAGTTCGCGCATGCGCTCCATATCGACTTTAACGACCTTTCTGTCGTAGGTAACGAGTCCGTTGATTTCGTCCTCTACGTCGCTGAGCTGAGTGTAGACGGTGGCGGAGAGCCCTTGCGGGATGAGTGGCAAAACTTCTTTATTGAAAAGTTCGTGATAGGCGTTGTCGAATGCGCCGAGATCTTTGAATTTCTTGTAGCCGAAACTTCTGGACTTGTTGAAAACGTGACCTTCCACGCCCACGGAATAACCGCCGAATTCGGTAAGCGCGATCACTCTGCCGTTTATTCCCTTGCGGGGCAGCGTGACGGGACGGAAATAAATATGCAGAGACTTGAAATCGCCGCCTCCCTGATCGTGCCAGCCGCTCGCGTGGTCTATGGGACGGGTGGCGTCAACGGAGCGTACGAAGTCGGTTGCTTTCAGCGCGTCGAACTGCCCCCAGCTTTCGTTGAACGGGACCCACACCGCGATAGAAACGCAGTTGTAAAGACCTTTTACGGTGCGCTCCGCGTCGACGTAATATTCGTTGCGCCCCTCGGGGTCCTGCCTTCCGCAGGCGGCGTAATTATCGTCTTTTATCGGAAGGTGCAGGAAACCGCGAATACCGTTCAAGGGCGTGTTCGCGCCTTTGCCTCCGTTCACCATATCCTGCCACACGAGCATTCCCAGCCTGTCGCAATGGTAGTACCAGCGCATGGGCTCGATCTTGATATGCTTGCGGAGCATATTGAAGCCCATGTACTTGGCGAGCTTGATGTCGTAGATCATCGCTTCGTCGGACGGGGCGGTATACAGACCGTCGCTCCAGTAACCTTGGTCGAGCAGTCCGTTATGGAAATAAGGTACATTGTTCAGCATAAGGCGCGGGATACCCTGCGCGTCCTTGCCGACGGAAAATTTACGCATACCGAAATAGGAATACACCTTATCCTCTCCGAGCGTTATCTCCACGTCGTAAAGGTGGGGATTTTCGGGGCTCCAGGCAGTGAAGCCTTCGAGTCTGACGGTGCATTCGCCGTTAAGATCCGTAACGCCTCCGGTCACGAGGAAACCGTTGTCGGTGACTTTGACGGAGGCGGTCTGCCCGCTTACGGCGGGCAGTACGCGGAACCTTACTTCCTTTGCGTCGAAGTCGGGGGTGATATACAGTTCTTTCACATAGTTTGCGGGGACGGATTCGAGCCAGACCGACTGCCATATCCCCGACTGCGGGGTGTAGAATATGCCGCCGCGTTTAAGTTTCTGTTTGCCGCGCGCCTGAGGGGCGGTGTCGGTGGGGTCGGTAACTTCCGCTTCGAGCACGTTTTCGCCATCCGTCAGCGCGTCGGTTATTTCTGCGGTAAAGGGGAAATAGCCCCCGCGGTGTTTGGCGACTTCCTTACCGTTCACACGTATAAGCGCGGAATAATCCACCGCGCCGAAATTGAGCAGCACTCTGCCGCGGTTGAAGCCTTCGGGTAGGGTAAACGTGCGCCTGTAGTAAAGCGTATCGTCGGGAGTGACGACGCGTTCCACGCCGCTCAAAATACATTCGGGCGAAAAGGGCACGAGAATTTTCCCGTCGTAGCCTTTGAGCGGCACGTTTTTGGGGAGTATGGCGTAGTCCCATTCGCCGTTGAGGGAAAGGTAGCTGTCGCGCTTGAGTTGGGGGCGGGGGTATTCGGGCAAAGGGCAGTTGACGTCCACGTCCTTGCCGAAATCGGTGATCAGTCTGTCGAAAATCTGTTTAGATGCCATAGTAAACGCTCCGCTATAATATATCGGATATATGATACCAAAAAAAGGAGCTTTTTGCAATACGTTCGGCGTTAAACTTGACAGGGCGTGAGATAGCGAATAGAATAGCGTTATGAACTACGTTGCCGAAACGGAAAAGCTGATAGCGGAACTGAAGGCTTCGGGGAAACGCCCGAAACTTTTATTGCACTGTTGTTGCGCGCCCTGCGCGAGCGCCTGTATAGAATATCTGGCGCCTTATTTCGAGGTGACGGCGCTTTATTACAATCCTAATATAACGCGCGCGGAGGAATACGCGAAGCGGCGCGACGAGCTTAAAAGGCTTTGCGGGATATACGGCGTGGAAGTTAAGGACGGCGGATACGACGGAGAGCTTTTTCTGTCGAGGACACGCGGGCTCGAAAAGGAACCGGAGAGGGGAAAAAGGTGCAGGATATGCTTTTTCCTGAGGCTTGGCACGACGGCTCGGGAGGCTTATGCGGGAGGATACGAGTATTTCGCCACCACGCTCACGCTGAGTCCGTTGAAGGACGCCGCCGTGATAAATTCGGTGGGCGACGAAATGGCGGAGATATTCGGTGTGAAGTATTTGAGGAGCGATTTCAAGAAAAGAGACGGCTACAAACGCTCGCTGGAATTGAGTAAGAAATACGGGCTGTACCGACAGAATTATTGCGGCTGCATATATTCGGAAAGAAAGAATTGACGGCGGCGGGTAAAACGGATATAATCATATAGCGCGGTGGGGCGCGGGAGGAATCGAAAAAATGACGTCGTTCGATATAGAACTTGTGGGCAAGATAGGCTCGATGGCGCTTATCGACAAAGCCAACAACGACATAGATTATAACGTGATAGCGCGCATAAGCCGCGAGCTTAAGCCGGGCTATATGTGGGTCACTTCGGGCGCTACCGAGATAGGGCGGCTCGATTACATACACCGCGTGGGTAACGAATTGAGAGGCGATTACGCGGACATCAAAACCGATTACGCGGCGCAGGGGCAGTCGATACTTCTCGAGACCTACAGAAGGTTTATGGACTCGCGGTATTCGCTCCGTCAGTTTCTCGTTGAGCATCAGCATTTCAACGATCCGATGAAAAGGGAGCACCTCAAAGCGGCGCTTCTGCGTTGTCCGCTTCAAGGGGCGATACCGATAATAAATTATAACGACCCCGTGTGCTCCGAGGAGAACCGCAAAATGGAAATACAGGCTTTGCGCTGCTCGCATTCCAAAGTGGTGGAGTGCATAGACAACGACGAAACCGCAAGTCAGATCGCCTGCCTCGTGAGACCTAAATATCTGCTCATACTGTCTGGGCTGGACGGGATATATACGGATATCCATAACGCCGACACGCTGGTCAGGCACATAACGGGAGCTACCGCTGAGGAAGTCATCGAGAATATCGAATACTATCAGCATTACTGCGACGGCGCGAGCAGGAAGGGCGCCAACGGCGCGCGCGCAAAACTCGAATACGTCAAAGACCCCGTAAGGCAGGGCACCACGGTCATGATAGCCAACAGCAAGTACGGTATCCGCGACGTGCTCGAAGACAGAGTGCCGTACACGAAGATAAGTATCAGTAAGTAATTAACGGAGCCCGTATCCGTAAATACGGGAGCCCGAATGAGAAAAACAAATATAACGCATATATACCGAAAGCGCCCTTCTCAGGGCGCTTTGTCTTTTACGGTACAGGCTGTCAGGTATGGAATTTGCGTTTAAGTTCGTTTATTATGTGCCGTGCCTTGAAAATGCAGGTGACCGCTATTGCGGCTATCCCGAGCGAAAGCGTTACCGCCGACATTATCGGGTCGGCTTGGCGATCGGTAACCATTACGATGAGGAAGGGTAGCGCGCTTAACAGACCTATCGAAATTATGTTGAGAAGGTATCTGTCCGGATGCTTGTAATTGATCGCGATGAAGACGCTGACGGCGATGAGAGAGACGAGATAGACGGCGGGCAGAATGAACTCGAAGATGATGATGGGCTCTGAGAGCACGCCGCTGAAAGTGTATACGACTATGGAAAGCAGTATTGCGTGAGCGGTTATTTTCTGCGGGAAATAACTGCCGCCGCGCAATGTGACGCGTATGAGAATATAAAGGTAGAGCAGAAGACTCGAGACCATCCAGCAAATACGCGGATTTTCGGTAATAAAAGACTCGGTAAGCACGAAGACCACCGTGAAAGTCAGCCAGAAAAGCAGATATATTTTATCGAAAAGATTGCCCGACAGGAAAGGAAGTTTGCCCCGCTTGGGATAGGCGAGTTCCGTCTTCTTCATATCCGCGCGCGTGTTGCCGACGTCGGTCAGCTTCGCGTGGCAGAGGGGACAGAATTCCGTGCGGGTGGATATCTCCACCCGACAGTACGGGCATTTCAGCATAGCGCTATTTCACGGGGGTAACTTTTACGCCGTCGCGGGTGTCGAGCACGTTATAGCCCTTCTTCGCTATCTCGGCGCGTATCTCGTCGGCAAGAGCGTAATTTTTCGCTGCTTTCGCTTCGGCGCGCGCCTTGACGAGAGAAGCTATCTCGTCGGGTATCTCGACGGCTTCTTCTTTGACGGTTTCCGCGGCTTTTATCTTATCGAAAGAGAGCCCGAATATCTTATCGAACTCGAGCGCAAGCTCGTAAATATCTTTCGATTTAGGCTCCTTTATCGCGGTGAACAGTATCCCCAAAGCGAGAGGTACGTTAATGTCGTCTTCTATAGCGCGACGGAATTCGGCGCGCAGTCTGTCCGTTACCTCTTTGTCTGTCGAAGCGGAAGAAGCCTTGTGCTGCATGAGCGCCTGCATAAGGCGTTCTCTGCTCGTTTTCGCCGCGTCCAGCCCTTCGAAGGTGAAGTTCAGCTTCTTACGGTAATGGGTATTCAGGCAGAAGAAGCGGAAGTCGAGAGGGGAGTAACCTTTTTTCTCGAGGTCGGCTATCGTGTAGGTGTTGCCGAGACTCTTACTCATCTTACCGTTGTTGACGAGCATAAATTCGCCGTGCATCCAGAAGCGTACGCTCTGCTTGCCGGTGAGCACTTCGTTCTGCGCTATTTCGTTCTCGTGGTGGATCGGTATGTGGTCCACGCCGCCCGAGTGTATGTCGAAGCACTCTCCGAGATATTTGCGGCTCATAGCCGAGCACTCGATATGCCAGCCGGGATAACCTTTGCCCCAAGGGCTGTCCCACTGCATTATGTGCAGCGGATCGGCTTTTTTCCAGAGCGCGAAGTCGGCGGGATGGCGCTTCTCGTCGTTCACTTCTACGCGCGCGCCGGCGAGCTGCTCCTCAATGTTGGCGCGGCTGAGGCAGCCGTACCTCGGGAACTTCGAAATGTCGAAATAGATACCGTCGGACGTCTCGTAGCTGACGCCGCCTTCCTCGAGCGACTTGACGTAGCCGATCATCTCGGGTATGTGTTCCGTAGCTTTCGCGATTATCTCGGGCTTGGAAATGTTCAGCTTCGCGAGGTCTTCGAAAAATACCTTCGTGTACTGTTCGGCTATCTCCCACGGCGTCTTGTTCTGCTCGCGGGAAGCCACCGCCATCTTGTCTTCGCCGTCGTCGGAGTCCGCCATCAGATGTCCCACGTCCGTTATATTCATTACGCCTTTCAGCTTATACCCTTCGTATTTGAGGGTGCGGCGGATAAGGTCCATAAATATGTAGGTGCGCAGATTGCCTATGTGCGCGTAATTGTACACCGTGGGTCCGCACGAATACATCGTCACGGTGTTGCCGTTCAACGGGCGGAAATCTTCTTTGGTGCGCGTAAGCGTATTGTAAAATTTAAGCATATTCTCCTCGTGTCCCGCGGCGCTTTGCGCCGTGAGAGCGTTAATTTCGTTTTTTGTAGTCGTTTTAGTCTTTACCGTCGGCGTCGGCGTCGCGTTGCGTATCGCCTGCGGCTACCGCTTCGGCGGGTATTTCGTTCGATATCGAATACTTGCAGGCGTTGACTCCCAGCTTTTCTTCGAGAGTTATTATGCGCTTGTTGAGACGCGCGAATTCCTCGAGAATGGGGTCGGGCAGCTTCTGATCGAGATCGTTGTACTTCTCGCCGTACATTCTCACCACTCTGCCCGGTACGCCGACAATGGTGGAATGGGGCGGTACGTTTTTAAGCACGACGGAGCCCGCGCCCACCTTGCTGTTGTCGCCGATCACAACCGGTCCGAGAATCTTCGCGCCCGCGCTTATCATCACGTTGTTGCCGATGGTAGGGTGACGTTTGCCCACGTCCTTGCCCGTTCCGCCCAGCGTCACTCCCTGATATATCGTCACGTTGTTGCCGATTTCCGTGGTCTCTCCGATGACTACGCCCGCGCCGTGATCTATGAATAATCCTTCACCGATCACCGCTCCCGGATGTATTTCGATACCCGTTTTGCGCCGCGCGCGCTGGCTTAGCATTCGCGCGAGAAGTTTATGCCCGCGCGTATGCAGCTTGTGCGCGATACGATAGTAAAAGAGCGCTTTCACGCCCGAATACGTCAGTAAAACTTCCCATTTGGATTTCGCGGCGGGATCCTTGTCCAACGCCGCCTGTATATCTTTTTTAAGATGTTCGAACATAGGCTTATAGGTTTATATTATGCGAGAATGAAGGCGTTTGCCTCCATTCCCGATGCGGTTTGTTGTTTTCGAGCGGGTGTCAGAGCGCGGCTATCGCCGTGGGATAGAGGCCGTCGTCGGAGAACGCGAGCCTGCGCGGGCAACCTTGCCTTTGCTGTTTCGGAGCGCGTGCGGGTCTCCGGGTTGTCCCGCCTTCGTGGGCTTCTTCTGCCCCGCGTAAGTGTGTTTCTTGTTGCCTTTCGGTACGTATGCCACCGTCTGCGCCGCTCTGTTGCGGAATATGAGAGGTAACAGGACGACTACGAAAGGTATCGCGAGCAGGAACATATACAGCATATTGAAACAGGTGAATATGTTGCTGCCGTTGATGAAGTCTTCCCAATAAATAGTGAAGTAGTTGGATAGCGCCGTCGAGACGCTTTCTCCGGAGAGCGTGGTCAGATCGAGGAAAGCGGGCGATATGAACGACAACGCCATGAATATCAGTATAAGTATCGGTATGACGTGCACGCGTCTCGAAGTATAGCTGAACAGTCTGCCGATATCGAGCACCAGCTCCACGACGCAAAGCAGAAGCGCCGCGATAAGGAAGATTATAGTGCCGTAAGTTGCAACGTGCCTTACGATATTGAGGGCGTTGTAGTCGCCGTTTTCGTCTTTTTCGATAGCGATGTTATCGCTTCTTTCGCGCATAAAGCGCTGATAATACCAGCTCGTGCCCTGCATCGAATCGAGATTTTCGATTATGTCGATACGCGTTTCGCTGAGCATCGGCGTGCGGAACCACGCTTTGATGACGTCGAAAACGGTTATGTATATCGAAGTCATGTGCAGGTCTTCGTAAAGCCATACTTTTTCGGGTTCCTGATGGTTTTCGTCGAGATATTTTTCGCCTTGCTCGTAAATCTGAGAGGAATCCGACCAGGTGCCGGTAGGCCAGTTACCGTCGTTGGGAACCTGGAAATCCAGTTCGTTCGGTCCGAGCTTGATATAACCGATCGAAGTGAGCGAAAACTGTATGTCGCCGGACATATTGTATTCGATATTGGCTATCGTTTCCGGCGCGAGGAACGCAGAGCAGAGCATTATCGCGATCAGGGCGATGATGAGTATCATCATCACGAGAGGGCATGCCGCTCCGAAATAACGGGTTTTTTTGAAATAGGATTCGAAATCGAAATTGACGTCGGAATATGCGTCGACGTATTTGCCGAGGGACTGCTCGCGCCTTTCGCGCTGTAACGAATTGTAGGCTGCGTGCGACTGCATTTCCGCGGCGAGTATGTTGGGGTCGTAGTCTCCGCGCTGAACCTTTTCGAGGAGCTTTTTGTATTCGGCTCTCGTGTTCTTGAGTTTGGCGCGCGCGTAAGGAGAGTCGCTCTCGCGTATATCCCATTTAATCTCTTTGATCTTGCGTTGCAACAAGTCGACGAGTACTGCTTCGTCGCGTTCCGTCCAGTGGGCGGTGAACATTTTTGAAGTAGTGAGAGGTGCTTGTTTTGCCATATCGGTCCTCCTGACGGTATGCGCGCGCGACACGCACGAAACACATACGCATTTACATTATATATCGTGCGCGGGCAAATTTCAAGTGCTAAATATAAAAATATCTCAAGCGGAAAAAATTGCCTGCAACGCACGCTTTCGCGGCGTTGCAGGCGCAAAAAACAGGGCAGACCGTCCGAATCGGAGCGAAATCGCTTCCTATACGTTGAAACGGAACAGTACCACGTCGCCTTCGGCGAGCACGTAGTCCTTGCCTTCGCTTCTGACTTTGCCTTTTTCCTTGGCGGCGTTGAAAGAGCCGCATTCTATCAAAGTGTCGTAATCGACTATTTCCGCGCGTATGAATCCGCGCTCGAAATCGGAATGTATCTTGCCCGCAGCCTGCGGCGCTTTGGTGCCTATCGGTATGGTCCAGGCGCGGGTTTCCTTCTCGCCCGCGGTAAGGAAGCTCATCAGCCCGAGCAGGCGGTAGGAACTCTTGACGAGCTGGTCGAGACCGGAATCCTCTATGCCGAGTTCCGCTTTGAACAGCTCTCTTTCCTCCGGCTCGAGCGCCGCGAGCTCCGCTTCGGTCTGCGCGCACAGCACGATGACTTCGCTGCCCTCCGCAGCGGCGTATTCTTTCACCGCATTCACCATATCTTCGTCTGCGCCGCCTTCCGACACGTTGGCGCAATATATCACTTTTTTGGAGGTGAGAAGGTACAGCGAGTCCACGTAGGCTTGCTCCTCCTTGTCGAGCTTTACGCTCCGCGCGCACTTGCCGTCGGCAAGCGCGTCATAGATTTTCTGTTGCAGCTCGAGTTCGTCGCGGTACTTCTTGTCGCCGCCCTTCATCGCCGTTCTCGTCTTATCCATTCTGCGGGTTAAGGTATCCAAATCCGCAAGTATAAGTTCCAGATTTATCGTTTCGATATCTCTCACCGGCGATACGTCGCCGTCTACGTGAGTGATGTTTTCGTCGCGGAAACAGCGCACGACGTGCACTATGGCGTCCACTTCGCGGATGTGCGAGAGGAACTTGTTGCCGAGACCTTCGCCGTGGCTCGCGCCCTTGACGAGTCCCGCTATATCGACGAATTCTATCGTCGTGTAAACTATTTTTTTTGAGTTGTACAGCGCCGCGAGACGGGGCAGTCTTTCGTCCGGCACCTGCACTACGCCGACGTTGGGCTCTATCGTGCAGAAAGGATAATTGGCTACGTCCGCTCCCGCGGAAGTGAGCGCGTTGAACAGTGTGCTTTTGCCCACGTTGGGCAGTCCTACGATTCCGAGTTTCATATATCGTCCTTCAGCCCGCGGCGCTTCAGCCGCCGGCTTTGTAAGATTTTTTCAGTTTGCTTTTCGCCGCGCTCAGCGCGTTGTCCACGGCTTTCATGTCGAGCGAAAGTTCTTCCGCTATTTCGGCGTAAGAAAAGCCGTCGAGATATAATTTCAGAACGGCGAATTGCCTTGCCGAAAGCTCGCTTTCCGCTTTGCGGAAAAAGGCTTCGTCGGTTTCGCCGCGGATATAGCTCGTCACGGGATCGTCCGCATAGCCTATGACACTCGCGATGCGCTCCTCGTTGGTCGCGTCGTCGGTTATCGGCACGCTTCCCGTAGCGCTCGCCGCGCCCGCTCTCAAAGCGCTGCGTAAAGCGTCTTTTATGCGGTTGTGTATGCACAGCGCTGCGTATGCCGGGAAAGAATTGTTCTTTTCCGCGCGGTAGTCCGCCACCGCTTTGCAGAATCCGATCGTGCCTTCCTGTATCAGATCGTTGGTGTCGCCGCCTTCCGTTATAAAATAGGAACGCGCAATTTTACATATAAAAGCTTTGTATCGGGCGCACAGCGCGTCGTACGCCGAGGAGTCGCCTTGCTGGGCGAGCGTTATGAGAAGATTTTCGTCTGCGTTCTGCGGATATTTGCTCATATTCCTCGTTTTCGGGCGCGCACCGCTTTGCTTTACGGGCGTTTGCGTTAAGCCTCAGGCTTACTTTTTGCCGTTTTGCGTGCGTTGCCGCACCGCTTCGTATAACATTATCCCGCACGCCACGGAGGCGTTAAGAGAATTGACCTTTCCGAATTGCGGAAGGGACAGCACTCCGTCGCACAGCTTGCGGGTAAGCGCGCGCACCCCTCCGCCTTCGCCGCCTACGACGATAGCCACGTCTCCCGTAAGATCGGCGGAATATACGCTTTCGCCGTCCATGTCCGCCGCGTATACCGCGACTCCTTCGTCGCGCAGGTAACGTATCGCGTCGTTAACGTTCGCTACCTTGCATACCTTGACGTGTGCGGTGGCGCCCGCGCTCACTCTGATAACGGTATCGGTGACACCGACGCTGCGGTGTCGCGGTATCACCACGGCGGTGACGCCCGCGCAGTCCGCCACCCTTATGACCGCGCCGAGATTGTGCGGGTCCTCAACGCCGTCGAGTACGGCGAAAAACAACGCTTTGCCTTCGCGGCGCGCCGTTTCGAGCGTCTCCTCGAGGTCGTGATATTCGTATTCCGTCACAACCGCGATTACGCCTTGGTGACGGTGCGTTTCGCTCAGCTTGTCGAGATATTCCTTCTCGACGAAAACCACCTTTATTCCCGCCGCGCGCGCTTTGGCGAATATCGCCCCCGCGCGTCCGCCGGTCGAGCCTTTAAGCATACATATCTTCTCTATCGTGACACCGCCTTTAAGCGCTTCCGTCACTGCGTTTATTCCTTCGGCAAGCATTTTCTTCGCTCCTCGTTGTATGTTCGATTTATTGTATACGGGTAACCGTTCCGTGTTCTAAAGTTTCCCGATATCCGCTTTATACGCAAGCGTCATTAGCTCCCCGAGACGCTCGGAATCGCCGCAGAGATACAGGTATCCTATAAGCCCCTCGAAACCCGACGCTATTTTGTAATCCACGACGTCGGCGTGCTTGGCAACCGTCTCCTTGCGGGCGTTGCGCGAGCGTTTGTAGACGGCGAGTTCTTCTTCGGTGAGTTCGCTTTCGATACGCTTGAGGGCAGCCGCCTGCGCTGTGGCGTTCACTTCGTGCGCCGCCTTGAGATGCAGCGCGCCGCTTTTTACGTCGGAAGCCGCGGCCAGTCTCGCGCGAACGTACAGCGTTTGCACGGCGTCTCCCACGAACGCCAGAACACCCGCGTCGAAGCGTCTCGCTTCTTCACGGCAGTAAGGCGTTGGAAATTGCGGCATAAATTCTTTCATAATATTTTTTCCGTCGATTTTTCCGTTTCGGATATTATATCATAATCCGCGGCAAAGGACAACGATTTAGCCGAAAATATGACTTCGGCAAAGATGGGCTTTAGCGCAAACGGTAAAAAATTTGCCTTTCCGCTTTTGTCGGCGGGTATTGACAGCGCGCGCGCTTTGTTGTAATATTTATATATGTATGCGTGTGTGGGCACGCGGAGCGCGCCGAGCGCGCCGCCGCACGCGTAAAGAATTACCCGGATACGGAGCCGTATGAGCAGAACTTTCAATCGCTTGATTTTAATAATAATGCTTTTCGCCGCGTTTGCGGCGGTCATCGCGCTGACGGGTTGCAACGACGCCGCTGTCGGCGCCGACGCCGCGGAACGTATTCAGGTGGACGACACTCACGTTTATCTCGCGCCCACGGGCGATCCGAGCACTTTCCAACTCACTCCTATAGTTTACCCCATAGCGACCGCCAGTCAGAAAGTTTATTATAAACTCGCCGATACGAGCGACAAAAAGTATCTCAGCGTCGACGAGAACGGCGTTTTGCAGGCTAAAGGCGAGCTAAAAACGGACGAGGAAGGCAATAACCTCGACATTATCGTGCGCATAATCAGCGCCGCCACTCCTTCCGTTACTCTCGACGTTACCGTCACGATAGAAACGGTTGCCGTCGAACGTATTCTTTTCGTGGAGTCCACCGTGGTCGTCGAATTGCAGGACGAAGGCGTTCAGCTTAACCCCGTCTTCTATCCTTCGCACGCGATCACGGGCAGAAACGTCATATACACTTCGCAGGACGAATCCATCGCAACCGTCGATTCCAACGGTTTCGTGCGTCCCGTGGGAATAGGCAAAGTGGCTATTTGGGTGACCACGCCCCGTCAGGGCGCTTTCGACACGCAGGTGGAGGCGCACGTTACGGTGGACGTAAGGTATTCCACCCTCAATTACAGGCTCGATCTGACTACCGACCGCTCCACCCTCAAGCAAATTTACGGTCAGACTGAAACGATAGGTTTCGTATTGAGTCAGCTCGACGACACCTGCGATCCGTCGCCTTCGGTGCAGTGGTTCGTCAATACCACGCCTATAGACGGCGTGGGCGTAAAGGACAACAAAGTCCTCAATTACGATCCGTCCGCCCTTCCCGTGGGTGAATACAATATCCGCGCCGTGCTCGACAACAGTACGCAGAGGCAGGAGCTTATTTCGGAGACGATTACGGTTTACAGCCCGCTTACGGAGCTTACGATAGACGTACTAAACAACTACGAAAAATTCGTCGTAGACGACAGCGTGAATCTCTTATTGACCTATCAAGAGCGCGTTTATCCGCCGGAAAGCTATATTTGGACGATAAAATTCACCTCCGACGAAGGCGTGGTGCAAACGACGGTGCTCAATCGCGCGCCGGCTACGCAGGGAGACAGCACACTGCTTGTACCCGATCTCAGTTACATATTCGAAGAAATCGGCGTCTACGAGATAAAGGCGGAAGCCGTCGTGAAAGGCGTGGCGTCCGGGATATACAGCGACACCGTAGTCATCGAAGTGGAGGGCAGACCCGACGGTAACGACGTGAACGGCGTTTACATCGACGGAACGCGCATAGACGGAACGGCGTATCCTCTCGTTAAATGGAATCCGTTGCCTTACATGACGGGGTACACAGTCGAAGTGGAATGCGAAGGCGTGGTGACCACGATGACGAGCGAATCGCACAGAGGCTATTTCGGTACTTCGAGCGTGTATTTGCCGGTCAACGCGGCGACTTTGGACAAAGATTTCTCGGTACGCATAAAGAGCGACAAGATGAACGCCTGGACGGAATGGCAGAAATACGAAGCCGGCACGATACGCGCGGGCGCCTACCCGTATCTCGACGAATACGCGGGCGGGCACAACAGTTATATTTCGAATATGCGCGAACTGGGCGATCTGCTCAATTATCTTGCGGTATTCCGTCCGACCGAGCTGATGAATTCGTCGGGACAGTATACGCTTGCGCTCTATATACCTTTCAAATATTCCGATCTTCCCGAAGGGGCGTATCCGTTGTCGGATAAGGATCTCGGTTACGTAGGTACTGAAGCGCAAATCAATATGTACAGATTGTTCGTATCCGCGGTGCGCGCCTACGTAGAATCGTCGCAGATATCCTATACGATAGGCGACTGCAACCTGGGCGGAATAAACAGGCTTACGATAAAATTCGAAACCGCCGCTGCGCCGAGTAAAGCCTACGGCGTGTCGAGCGGAGTGGAAGAAGCCGATTCCGTCACTCACTACGTTGCGAGCGGCAGGGAAGAAGGCGCGGCTTTGCCGATAGATGCTCTGGCGGAAACGATGACGGTTACGACGAGCAATCAGCTTTATCTTGCGGTGGCGAGCGGAAAACGCCCGATGCCGACGAGCGGAAGCGCGGCGGAAGACATATATAACCGCGCGAAAATAATTTTAAGGAAAATAAATTCCGACGATTCGAGCGACCTCGAAAAGATACTCGCGATATACGATTGGCTGAGCGTGAACGTGACCTACGATTACGCGATAGCGGCGGACGATCCCGTAAATCCCAACGATTACAATTCCTTCTATCTCGAAGGCGTGTTCTACGACGGTGTCGCGGTATGCGACGGACTGGCTAAAGCCTTTGTGCTGATGTGCGGTATCGAAGGCATTTCCGCGCAAAGGATATGCGGCGCGGAGAAGATGAGCGGCGTAAGTCATGCCTGGAACGCGGTGCTCGTCGACGGCAAGTATTACGTCGTGGACGTTACGTGGAGCAATTATAAATTCACCATGTCGTCCGTGAGCGGCGACGCGACGTACGAGCTGCTCTCTTACGGCAGTTATCTCATAAGCTCGGACGAGGCGGCGCTGTGGCATTATACGTACGGAGAATACGATATAGCGGGCGGTGCAGATCCCGGGTACGCGTATTCCTACGAGATAGCGCCCGGTTACGACACGATGGTCGACTCCGATGAGGAGCTGATATATATAATAGAGAATTACCTGCCGGAATTCGTATCCGAAGATACGGATATCTGGATAGAAATAGCTATCGGCGACGAGTATTTACAAGAGAAATACGACGAACGCGAGGAAGGAGAATTGACGGGCTACGACGTTATCAAGGGAATCGTGGCGGACAATCTCAAGGCGGGTTATTCCGTGCAGTTATTCAACGGCGACGGCGTTATGTTCGTCAATATGGCGAAGTGACGCCCGCCGATTTTCAATTATTCGGGAGCAAAAGCGATATGGAATGCAAAGTCAGTAAATGTTTTCTCGGCAGGATGCTGGAGATAACAAGCGGTAACGTATGTCTGGGCGTTACGCTCGACGTCGGTCCGCGCATTATAAAAATAGCGGGCAAGAAGGGCGAGAACATAGCGTTCGAGGATAAGCTCGATCAGGTCAACAAAGACGTGTCGGCGATATACGGCGAGGGCAAGAAGTGGCATATATACGGCGGGCACAGGATGTGGCTGTCGCCCGAAGACGAGACGACGTATTATCCGGACTCGACGCGCGTGGATTACGTTATGACCGATTGCGGAGCGATATTCGAACCCGCCGAGTGGAAGGTCAAGAACGTGCGTCCCCGTCTCGAGCTGAGGTTTGACGGCGCAAACGGCGTGGAAGTGGAGATGAGTTTCGTGAACACTTCGCAGAAGGCGCAGAAGCTGTGCGTATGGGCGCTTACGGTATTGAAATGCGGCGGGAAACTTACGGTGCCGCTTTCCACGGAGAATACCGGATATCTTGCCAACAGAAACCTCGTGCATTGGCATTATAACGACGTAAACGACAGTAGGTTCGAGCTTTTCAACGACAAATTCGTACTTACGAGCACGCCCGAAGCGACGGGACCTTTCAAAATCGGCACGATGCAGAAGGGCATAAAAGCGGTATACGAATATAACGGCACGGTATTCACGAAGGAATGCGAGCCGCGCGAAGGCGAATATCCCGATTTCGCGAGCAACCTCGAAACATATACGAGCGAACTCATACACGAAGTGGAAACGCTGTCACCCATAGAGGAGATAGCGCCCGGAGGCAAAATCACTCATACTGAGAAATGGAGAATAGAATGAAAACACTTGACGAAAAATATTATCCGATGTACCTCTACGCCAAGGAGTTCCGCGAAGGCGCGGAGCGCGCGGGCGCAAGATCTCTCATAATCGCGCTCGAACGCGGCGAAGGAGAAGTCGAGCATTATACCACCGTAATTTACGACGAAGGGCACGAACGCGAAAACTTCCGTTATGCGGAACGTATAGTCAAATTTATGTTGTGGGCTTACGGCGGTTATAAATTTTACATATGGGGCGCCGACGCGGCGCTCGTGGACGAACTGCGCGAATGTTACTCCGCCGACGGAGCGCGCAAATTCGACGTTGACTTTATGGAGCAGGTCTACCTTACCCGCACCGAATTCGTGCGCGTGGAAAGGGCTGAGGATCTGCCCGCGGCGGGAATCCGCGCGGAGCGCTCCTCGCCGGTGGCTTCCGGTAAGCGCATAGGCTTCGACGCAGGCGGCTCCGACAGGAAGGTCACGGCGTGTATAGACGGCAAGGTAGTGTATGAAAAAGAGACTATTTGGTATCCTAAGCTACAATCAGACCCCGAATATCATCGCGCCGGCATAGAGGACAGCATAGATAAAGCGCTCGAGGCGCTCGGCGGAGAGGTGGAGGCGATAGGGGTGTCCACGGCGGGTATCGTCGTGGACGGAGAGATACGCGTGGCGTCTTTGTTCCGTAAGGTCCCCAAAGAGATATACCGCGAGAAGGTGTTCCCGATTTACAAGAATCTTTCCTTGAAATACGGCTGCCCGGTAAAAGTAGCCAACGACGGCGACGTGGCGGCGCTCGCGGGAGCGTTCGGGCTCGGCAAAGGCAAAGTGCTCGGCATAGCAATGGGCACGAGTCTTGCCGGCGGTTTCGTGGACGGAGATATGCGCATAAGAGGATATCTTAACGAACTCGCGTTCGCGCCCGTGGACGCCAATACCGAAGCGCAGGCGGACGAATGGAGCGGCGACGTCGGAGTGGGCGGTAACTATCATTCGCAGGACGCGGTGATAAGGCTCGCACCCGAAGCGGGCATCGAGCTTACGCCCGACGCCAGTCCCGCGGAGAAGCTCAAGGAAGTGCAGAAGCTCGCCGACGCGGGCGACGAGCGCGCCATAGCGATATTCACTCGCCTCGGCGACTATGCCGCCTACACGCTCATGTGGTTCAACTGCTTCTACGATTTCGATACCGCCATAGTTTTGGGCAGAGTCGCTTCGGGTAAAGGCGGCGACGTGCTTATCGCGAGAGCCCGCGCCGTGCTCGCCGAGCTCGGCTCGGATATAGCCGTAGAGCTTCCCGACGAAATGTCGAGAAGGCTCGGACAGAGCTACACGGCTACGCAGCTGTAAACGATTAAATCAGTATACCGAACGGGAGCCGTCTCCGCATTCAAGCGGGGACGGCTTTTTCGTGCGGAGCGTCGAACGCGAGATCGCCTGCTCGGGCGCTTGGGTCGCCTTAGGCTGAGATAGACGTTTCCGCGGAAGCGCGGTTTGCGTT
>CALVOD010000016.1 GCA_944350065.1 uncultured Clostridia bacterium | reverse complement strand
CTCCTGCAACTCGTAGCCACCGGCGATATCAATTATCTGCTCGTGGCGGCGGAGCTCAAGGTAAGCCTCGGCTTCGAAGTGGAGAAGCAAGTCATCGATACGTCGCTCAGCACCGAGGACAATATCGTCTATAAGACCGAACGCGGAATCGATTATCTCAGTCTCTATTACGTGGACGGCACCGCTTATATCGACGGCTCGATAATCGGAGTCGAAAAGGTGCGTATAGAAAAAGCGCTCAAAGCGATAATGGATCTGTTCGGCACCGATATCGGCGGCTATTATCCCGACGACGATGACGACGATCTCAATAACGACGTCACTCCCGCCAACGCGTCCGCGGCAGGTCCGATGAATGCAGACGGCGACGAACTCACCGGCGGCGACCTCATTCCTTACCTCAAGATAATGCTCGGCAACAAGTCCGGCGTTGTCATGGAGCTTATGGGCGCGTTGCTGTTCGGCGTGCTCGACGGTATCGGCGTGGATTTCGGCGGCAAGAGCCTCGGCACCCTCGTGGGCGAAACGCTCAACAATAACTTTATGTTGCAGCTTGGAATAATGGCGAGACTCGACAGCCTGTCGCAGTATTGGGACGATCCCGTGCTCGACGAAGCGAAGAAAGACCTTCTGTCCCTCGTCATCGAAGCCGGCAACTATCAGGTAGGCGCGACCATCAACGAGATTTCGGCGGATTTTGCAGACTCATCCGCGGAGAACGTAACCCTTGCCGACAGGAACTTCAACCCCGAATCCTACGCGTTGTCCGCCAACCTGCAGACCGTTTACGCGAGCTTCTCGCTCGACTTCGACATCACCGGAGTGAACGGCACCAAGTTCGGTCTCGACGAAACCCTCAGCAGCCTGCTCGCGCAATTGGGCGTTAACGACGACGGCTCCGTCAATTCCACCGTGGAAATGATCAACGGTCTCGGTCTCGCGCCCGTGATACAGCTTCTCAGCACGCTGAGCAATCACTACACGCTCGAATTCGAAGGCAATATCAACCTCACCGACATTATAGACAACGGTCTGTTCTACGACACCAATTTCTCCGTCGTTCTGCGCGACCGTAACGAAACCGCCGTTTACGACGGTGTCACCAAGTACAAAGAAGTGCTCTCCGCATATTATATTGACCGCGCGTTATATCTCAATGCGGAGTGCTTCAATATCCAAGCCGTACGTATCGACAACGTGTACGACTTCATCTTCCACGACATTCTCACCATCTACGGAGTGACCGATTCCGAAGGCAACTTCCTCAACGGCTCCGACGGCGCCACGACCGAAGAAGGCACCGAAGAAGGCACCGAAAGCACGCCTTCCAACGCGGGCTTTGCCGGTTACGAAAGCAATCAGGGCTTCGATCCCTTCGCAATCCTCCGTCAGCTCCCCGAAGGCGCTTCCGAGATAGCCACCTACATTAACCTTCTCGTTTGCCCCGAAGGCTTTATGATAGGTATCGGCACCGCGGCGCTCTTCGGCGTTCTCACCGCCATAGGCGGCGAAGCGATGGATTATTCCAATTACGTCGAGCCGATAGGCGAAGTGAGCCTCGAACTCGGACTGTTCAAGCCCGAAGATTTCATCGGACTCAACCTTACCTTCGAAGGTTACGAATATAACGGCGACGAACGCGTCAATATCGGCACCGAAGAAGATCCCGTCTATAAGAAGAGCGGAAGCATCGGTCTCGGATTGAGCTTCTCCAACGACATCCAGATAGCGTTCACCTATCAGTGGACGGAGTCCATCGAAAGGGACGACGGCACTTATATGGACGTGGCTGTCGATAAGACGATGCACGCGCCCGAGCACGCTTACCTCGACGACGGCAGCACGCAGGATTACGTCGTATTCGACCAGTCCAACCCCGTAGTGGGACTGTCCACCACCTTGTATATCGACGTCGCGGCCGGCAAAGTCACCGGCGACGGTACGGTGGGCGATCTTTCCGGCGAGATTTACACCGGCTACGAACTCAATCAGGAACCTCTCACTTCGTTGCTCGGCGGACTCATCAACGTCAGCCTCTCGCTCCTGCTCGAAATAATGGAAGATCAGGAATTCAGCCTCGAAGTGGAATTGCTCGTCAATATCCCGCTCCGTAACTGGAGAGGTATAGAGGTCCAGATCACCATCCGCAGGGTGGATAACGGATATAACTACAAGCTCGTTCAGGCGAACCTGCACAATTCGACGATGTATATCGACCTCACCCCCGTCAACGGACCGAGGTTCGCTGTAGTCGAAGTGCTCGAAGCGCTGCTCGGCGAGAAAGAGTACGACGATAATATTCTCGACGGTCTGTTCGGCGGCGGTTCCTCCGGCGATACTTCGACCGACGAAGGCACCGGCACCGGTACCGAAGCGGGCGAACCCTCCAACGCCTCCGGTCCCTCCAATGCGCCCGGCGACAATAAGACTCCCATAAATATCGATTTGGGCACACAAATGATACTCGACGGCATTTCGACGCACGGACTTGCACTGTACGTTACGGAAACTGCGGTCAATTCGTTGTTAAGAGCCTTCCAGATGAACGACCTGCGTATCTTCAGCGGACTGTTGCTGCAGATATTCCTCGCCCCGAAACTCAACAGCTTTATGTTCGGTATCGATCTCGAGGCGACCGCGCAGTATTCTAAAGACGGCAACGCTTCGACGAGCAAGGTGCTCGATCTCGGACTCGGCATAGACGGCTTCGAACTTAACTTCGAAGGATATCCGAGCGACGTATTGCTGCTGCCGCAGACCGCGAACTACCTGCCCGCGCATACCGTCAATACGATAACTCTCGACGCGGCGTTCGAAGTGGAACTCGGCGTCGACGGCGGCGTGATGGGACTGGAGTCGCTTTATGAAGCGTTGCTCGATCCCAACGGAGATCTCGGACAGCTTGTCGAACCCGGCAGCGCCTGGGCTACGTTGTTCGAAGAGGACAGCCCGCTCAAGACCGCTTTGCCGCAGCTCATAATGCTCGGAGATCTCGGCGACACGATAGTCATCGAGATACAGGGATACGTTTATATCAGATCGGGCTTGCAGGGCATACTCGACAACCTGCAATTGCGCGTGGAAATCTATTCGAAGAAAGCGCGCGATAAGTTCGACCTTATTCTTAGCTACGTCGAAGACAACCTCTATCTCGACCTTTCGTCTATCGGAATGGGCAAAGTGCTTATGCCGAAGATGCAGAACATCATTAACTTCCTTATCAACGGTAAGGGAGCCAACGACGAAAGCGGCAACGTCGTCGCGGACGACGCGTTACAGAACGCGCCCGACATGGCGGAAGCGGAGAAACTTTTCGCCGAACAATATCCTACCTGGGCGCAGGCGATGGGGCTCAACAACGAAACCCAAGAGGAGCAGGTGCTCGGTATAGCGAAGATACTGCTTTCCAACGACGACGGTCTGTTGCTCACCGTGACTTTCGAAATGATCAACGCGGTGCTTAAGCTGGTCGGAGTCGACATACCGCTTTCGAAATATCTTTCGGGAGTGGCAAATCCCAGTCTCAGCGTTGGAATGACGCCTTCGAGCGAATACGAAGTGGGTATCCATATCGATTCCGCGACGAAGGAAGTGAACGTTTACGATCCTACTACGGGCGAACTGGTGATGGAAGAGCATACGATAGTAGACGAAAACGGCAACGAAACCGTTGAACTCGTACCCGTCACCAAGCCCAACGACGCGGGACTCGACTTTACTCTCAGAATACTCGGCGAATCCATTAAAGCGGGTATCGAGAACGAAAGCAAGGTTTATACGCCGCACGGCATTCAGAGCACGCTCGAACCGCTCATTTCGGTGGAAGCGAGAGAAGCGTACACCTATTTTGCGGAGCTCGCGGTCACGCTCGGCACCAACCTCTCGTTGAGTTTCGACCTCAGCGACGGCTCGCTCGCGATCAAAGATCTGCTCGATACGCTGTTCGGACTGCTCAATCTCGAGCCTCCGGAAGATTACGATACCGATATCGTTCTTGCGGGCGGCGACGAAACGCTCATTGCGGAACTCAATCTCAATTTCGCTTTCGATCTCGCGAGACTGTTCAGCACCAAGCCCGAAGACATATCCGAAGCCATCATTATCGAGCTCGTGCTTCAGTACACGATAATCGACAATCTGACCGGCGACGTGTTCGCCAACCAGAAACTCCTGCGCCTGTATATGGTAGACGACGTGGTCTACGCCGGACTGGAGATATTCGACACGAACCTCGATATCAAGATACCGAATCTCAATCTTACGAATACCATTCGCGACCTTTTGTACGACGCGTTCGTTATAGACGACGTTGACGACGGCACGACGGTGGGCGACGAAGACGACGAGCAGGGTTCGCAGGGCTCGCAGGGTTCGCAAGGCTCGCAGAGCTCCGACAACGCGCCCGCCAACGCTACCCGCAATCCCATACTCGATATGTACGAGGACAGCGCCGACTCTCTCGGCAACTTCCTCAAACCGCTTATTTACCTCAATTCGCAGGGATTCGCGCTGATGGTGACCAACGAATTGCTCGTTGCGTTCGTCGATACCCTCGCCGACATTCTCGGAACGGCGCTCGGTCAGGAAGAAGAGGCTTCCGACGTTACTGCCGAAACGCTCGAGGCGATTGTCAAAGAGGTAATGGATTATATGAGCGTGGGCGTTTACTTCGACGAGGATAAAGAAGGAAACGTAAGCATACAGCTCAACATTACCAAAGACGCGGAGGAGAAAGAGACCGAAGACGGCGGCATATTCGACTCTGTCGGTTACAGCATCACGCTTTCGATGTTCCACGACAGCATGCTCGTGATAAGCGCCGACACCTTCAACGAATATTACAAATATATGATCGAGGACGAAGAAATGATGTCCTATTACGACGGTTGCTTCAATCTCGACGGAGAGACCGGCGTGGAATGGCGTTTCAATCTCGGACTCGATATCACGTTGGCGGCAGAACTTAAAGAATTCATACTGAACTGGAGCTCGCTGTTCGCCAACGAAACCGACGAATACGGCAACGCCGTAGGCGCGGCGTTCTATATCCAGGCGCTCAACGATATTGTGGGCGACGTGACTTTGAGGATTAAAGCCGACGTCAAACTCGCGGATCTCGACAAATGGTCAATAGACGCGCTTATTCAGCTCGTAAGCCTCGACGACGTAGACGCGGACGGCGACGGGCAGCTTGACGTCAAGGAAGAATATTTCGGCTTGTACGTAGTGGGTAGCCTGCACGATCCCGAAGGCTACGAGGAGAACGGTTTACGCCTGTATATGTCGATGGGCGCGCTCGAATCGGCGGGCTTTACCGGCATAGAACTCAACGGACAGGTATTCGAGGACTTCTTAAATCTTAACCTTACGAAACTGCTCGACTCCCTTGGCGGAACGCTCGGCAATACCGTAGGCGGACTCGTTACCACGCTCGACGGACTTATCGCACAGCTGGGCGGACTCTTTGACGGTCTGCTCGGAGGCGGCGACGAGGAAACTCCCGAGGAGGGCGCCGACGTCGAAACTCCTTCCAACGCTCCCGCTAACGCCGACGGAGACGAAGGTGCGGAAGGCGACGGAGACGGGAACGATTTCGATTACGAGGATGAAGAAGAACCCGTACCGGTAGACTGGTATCTCGGACTGTTCGACAGTTTGCAATTCACCAAGGGCGCTATTTCCATAGTAGTCGCGCGCACGGCGCTTCAGACCATTCTCGCGGAAGTGCTCAACTTCCCCTTCGAAGAGCAGCTCGGCGAAATAGCCGTCGACCTCGACAACGTGGAGAACTCGCTCACGTTGAGATTCGGTCTCGACTATCAGGAGCCCATAGACGTATCCGATACCGAATGGAACGATATCGACGTGACGGTAGCCGATCTCGGCGATACTGCCACGATTATTAACGAGCTCATAGACCACGATTACCTGACTGTCGGAACGGCTACGCCTTTCCTGCGCGGCGTCATGGTCAACCGCGACGCGGATTCCTATGCGCTCAACGCCACTTACGCGTATATCGGCAATACCGTTCAGGCGAATATGCTCGGTATTTCCGACGGCGAGAAATTGCGTTACATAGTCTATTATCCGCGCAGCACCTTCGGCTTGAATTCGGCTGATACCGAAGCCGACGCGATGCTGTTGTTTAACGCCATCGTTTCGAGGTTCAGTTTCACCAATACCGCAGACGCGAGCGAAGCCGTTTACACTCAGAATAAGATAAGCGATACCTTCTTCACCTTCACGAGCAAATTCGCCAACAAGACGAATATCGCGGTCAAACTCTCCAACAACGGCGGCGGAGACGCTATGAGATATTGCGTGCTGGTGGCGGTAGCCTACGGCGAAACTTTGCCTGCGCTCGACGTAAGCGGCGTGGAAGCCTATCACCTCGGCGACAAAGCGTTCGACGCGATAACCGAAGCAGACTTGCTCGCGGAAGTGCGCGAATACGAAGCGAACTTCCTTGTAGGCGCGGAAGTGGCGGACTCCGATCTTACAGGCGCGGAGGCGCCCAAAGCGCTTTCCTCCAAACTCTCTTACGTGAGCAGAACGGCTATCGACGACCATAACGATTTCGGTCTCGAGAACCCCGGCGAACGCAGCGTGTACTATCTGTTCTACGATCCGCTCGATTACTATTACTTCAACGCGTCCGACTATATGGATACGCCCGAGGGCAGAGAGCAGGCGCTTCAGAAACGTAAAGAGCTTGCCGATAAGCTCATCGTTGCGGTCACCGAACTTTTCCGCGGCAAGGCGTACACCTTCGAACGCGACAAGAACGGCGTTTACACTCTGTATTATCACAAGACGCAGCTCACCGTTTCCGCCAAAGTCGTGGACGTAACCGACGCGGACGGCAACGTAACGGGCTACTACGTGATGCTCGGAATTTCGAGCTCGATGAGCATGTTCAACCTCTCGCTCAAGATCCATAATATAGATATAGGACTCAGCGAGGTCAACATCTTCGAAACCACTCCCATCGGCGGCGCTATTCGCGACGGCCTCGACGGCGAACTTACTTATCAACAGTATTTCGACCAATACTTCAAGCCGCTCAGCGAGTATAAGTGGGAATTTGAACTCAACAGCGAAATTTTCATCGACGATACCGTCGGCGGAATATTCGATATGAGCGAGCTCATTTCGACTATCGCCACCCTCATCGGCGGCGATAACCCCAGCGAGATCATTCAAGCGCTTTCGGGCTTCAATCTCGCCATTCAACCTATAGACGACATTGCCATTTCCATAGGCTTCTCGGTAAGAGGTTATATCGATTTCAGCGACATAACCAATATGCGCCTGCAGCTCGAGATGACTTATAACGGCAAAACGATGATTCTCATCACCTACGTCGGCGGCTACACCGAAGACGATTACGGCAATAAGGTCGAGAGCAGTACCATTTACGCCGACCTCGGCGGATTGGGCTTCCCGTCCATAGCTTTGCCCGGAATCCAGATCGGCTCCGTTCTCAAGAACCTCATCGGCGGACTCACCGAAGGCGACGGCTTGTCGCTCGGCGCGAGCAACGCTTCCGCACCCGAGGCGCCCGAAGCGGACGACGATACGCTCGATGGTCTCGGCAACGCTTCCATGGATAAAGTGGAACTTCCCGATTACGGTTGGGACGACAGACTGCTGCTCATCACCCTCGGTCAGGAAGAAACCAGCATCGCCATCACCGGCGCGCTGCTGTATTCGCTCATCTACAACATCGGCGGCAACGAAGTCTTCGCCGGTCTGCTCGGTGAAATACATCCTGAGATACCGCGTTTCCGTAATATTAAGATAGGATATTCCGAGGAGGACGGCGTAAGCGGCATAATCATTCGCCTTACCGACGACACGCCTTACGAGAAGGCATTCCGTTTAGGCTATACCTTCACGGAAAGCTCCTCCTCCTTCTGGTCCGACGACACGCGCGGTTCCACCATAACCGCTGACGTCTACGACGAAAACACCAACGTCGACGGCATAGTTTACGAAGACATTTCGGTGCTGTCCAAAGTAGGGCTTTCGCTCGAGATAGAGGCGCGCGTGCGCACCAAGAACACCGAGAAGTCTTCGCAGCTCGAAGCCGTAGAAACGCTTCTGCAGAACTTGCTCGGAATGAGCGAGGATACCATCAATATCGACCCGCAGAATTCGGTGCTGGTATTCACGATAGGGCTGAGCGTTTACGCCGATCTTGCCAACCTCGACAATACCACGCTCGCGCTCACGATATCGCTTGCCGACGAAACCATCATCGGCGTCTATTACATCAACGGTAAAGTTTACGTCGACCTCAGCGGACTGGGCTTCTTCCAGGCTTCGCTTACCGGCGTCGACCTCGTGGGCATACTCAACAGCTTCCTCGGCTCCTTCGTGGGAGAATCGGGTATAGTAATATCCGATTACCTCGAAGGCATACTGACGGTAGGCGATTCCGCCTCCAACGCGAGCGGCAATACTTCTTACGCGCTTTCCAACGCTTCCGAAGTCACCTCCGAAGCTCCGCAAAACGCGCCGATAGACCTTGTGTCTTCGACCGATTCGCCGTTGCTCAAGATATTGCTCACCAACGAGGAACTTACCATCAATCCCAATATCGCCATCGTACAGGCGCTTCTCGGCGACTCGATGGTATTGCCCAAGATAGCGGACATCAAACTTTCGACGAATATCGCCAACGGTCTGAATAACCTCAACCTGCGCGTGAAACTCGACCAGAAAGGCAACTACATCAACGTAGGCGTGCCCGAAGGAATGTTCGAAATTTACGTCGGAAATACCGCTGAAAGAGTCAAGCTCTATACGATAGGCGACGAATCGCGTTACGGCGGCGTGACCGGAATAAGCCTCGGTATGGATTCCGGCGGCAACCTCAGCGCGGACCTCACGCTTACCACGCTTTTGCAGAACGTACTCGATACCATCTCGATGAACGACTTCACGCTCTACCTCGAGAAACGTAACGATTACTTCTTCCTGCGTAACCTTTCTTACGGCGTATCGAGCGGAACTTTCGATTTCAATAATTTCGGAACTTCCTTCTCGACAGGTCCTACCTACTTCAGCCCCGCGCTCGGCGCGTACTACGAAGACGGCAAATCGCCTTACGATTCGGCGTTCGTGGATAAGGGCACGGTATTCGATTTGGAGATTTTCGGCATCAATGTCGGCGAATATCTCGCCACTTACGAGCCGCTGCTGTTCTCCAACGCATACCGCAGAATAAGGCTGTCGCTCTCCAAGACGGTTACCAACCAGATAAGCGTTCCCGTCGATCAGCTCACGCAGGTATCCAATTACAATACCACCGCCAATACCGACGAATGGGAGCCGCAGGGCGTAACCGCGTTCATAAGAGAGAACGTGATACACCTGTCGCTTGCCAATATTCTCGTACTCGATTTGTCGGGTATCATCAAAGAAGTGGCAGGCTGGTTGCTCAAGACTATAGTCGGCGCGATCAACGCCACCGCAGGTACGATAACCGACATAATGTGGGGACTGATAGGCGATTATATCTCAGACTGGATAGCGACGATGATAGGCGACGCTACAGGTTACGGCAACCCGCTCAGGGTAGGTCAGATAATCGACAACCTCGCGGGCACCAACGGCGGTTTACCGCTCTACAACCTGTATCTACCGAGCTTGCTTGCGTCGATGGCGACGCCGCTCGGCGGCATCGCTAAGCAGGAAACAGGCTCCCTGTACGGCAATATCAGTGCCCTTAATCCCGATACCGGCGAATACGAGCCCGTTGTAGGCGCGACCGTACAGCTTGTTTCGGCGGATTACGAATACGTGGGCACCACGGACGCATACGGCGATTATATGTTCGTCAACATCGCTCCGTTGACGTACACGATGAACCTCAGCGCGAACGGTTACAACGCGAGGAACAACATTAGCGTCACCGTGCTCGAGTCGAGCTCGTCGCCCGCGTGCGAAGCCAATTATTATATGACTCGCTACGTCGACACGACGCAGTACGGCGTGCTGACCGGTAAGGTCATAGACAACGAAGGCAAGCCCGTGGAAGGGGCTACGGTCACCATCAGCGTGCCGAACGTACGCAGCTACACCGCGACCACAAACGCGCAGGGCGTCTACACGTTCAATAACGTCGTAGCCGCGACTTACCGGATATCCGTTGAGAAGAGCGATTACAACGACGTCCCGCGTCCCGGCGAAACGGTGCCTACCGTCACCGTCAGGGCGAATACCACCACTACCAACCCGACGGAAGTTCCTCCGATAACGCTCAAGCCGTATCAGCAGGCGGTATTCAACGACATCGTGATCAACGTAGTTACACAGCGCGAGAAGAAAGAGGACGACGGCACCAACGTCACCGAACCCATAGCGAATGCGGACGTTTACATTTACGACGACTTTACCGATCAGTGGAAGTATCTCGACAGTACCGGAGATACCGGCACGGTCCCCGTTGAAGTTAACTTCACTCTCTACGGTCAATCGCATAAGATGGAGTTGAGAGACGCTTCTACGGGCGCCGTGCTTGCGGAGACGAAGTTACAGACCTTGCTTACCGCGGACGGTAGCGATATAATCCGCAACTACACCGTGACGTTCGTCGTCAAGCTCGTCAATCCCACCATTTCCGCCACTCTCGTTACGGTACGCGACGAGCAGTTGCTCGCGGGAGCGGCGACCGAGGTATTCTCGAAGTACGCTTACAATACTTCTTCCGACGCGGCTTACGACGAGGCTGCTATGAGCGCGATAAGCTCGAAGTTCGACGCCACGTTCGACGACGAGCTCGTGAACGGCGGCGGCAGACCGGTAGCTTCCGGAACAGACAGCGCAGACGTTAATTACGTCGTGTACGAGTACGCTTCCGCTACCGCGATGAAAGCGGCGATGTCCTCCTTCGTCACCGCGTTGCAGGCGTACACGTACACTTCGGGTTCCGAAACCAAGAATTCCTTCGCTATTACCGAAGTGATACGCGGACTGTCCTATCACGCGATCAGCTACAGCGATAAGGCTATAGTGGACGTGAGAGCGTTCACCTCGCAGCGCGGAGCGAGCGGCACCGTAGTCAACAGGCTCGTGCTCGCGGTTAAAGCCGCCGAAAAGACTCCCGTTTACACGGGCGTGGAAGTATGGCTCGAAGTGAACGGAAGGACCGTCCGTCAGAGCGACGACTACAACGGTGTGAAACAAAACACCATCTCGAATCCCGATTCCGAAGATATCACCTGGTACATGCAGAATAACGCGCGTAACTACCTTACGACGATATTCGTGAACGACCAGACCGATTTCAAGACGGACGGCAACAGACTTAATTCCGACGGTAGCTTCTCCATCGACTGGCTTGCCAACGACGTGGAATACCTGCTCAAACTCCGTTCGACCGAGTACGAAAATATGGATATCGGCAGGGCGACGATCGTTACCGACGGAGCGCAGAGCGTCAACCTCGGAGAAATTTACCTCGTACCGAGAGAAGCGCCTTCGTGGATAAGCGGACGCAGCGAGAACACCGCCACGAGCCTCCTGCAGGGTATCCGCATCCGTCTGGGAGCCGACGTTTCAGACGCTTCCAGTATGGGCGACGCGCAATCCTCCACCGACGCGGGCTACACCGAGGACGGAGTGCCGCGCAGTCAGTACGAATACCTGCAGGCGATGGGCGAGAGCGTCCTTAACGCAGTCATCAACACCGCAAAGGGTCAGGCGACCAGCGCGATAGCGAACGCTATTGCCAACGCGATAGGCGGCGTCGGCGGCACCATCGTTTCCGAGATAGCCAAGAGAGGTATCGGCGCGTTGCTCGGCTATGCGGGCGGTTTCGACACCACTTCGCAGTATCTCGACGCGAGGGGTAAGCCCATCTTCGTTCCGTGGACGAATTACGTAAACGGCTTCGAGGAAGGCAGAACCAATTCGAGCGACTCCTTCACCTATATCGAAGCGTGGATTTCTTCCGATACCCTCAATTCGGTATTCACTCTCGTCAATAATCTGTTGCTCCCGTACTGCGGTTACGGCACCATAGCCGTCGATCAGCGTTACACCGCGGCAGACCTTTGCGACATACCCGAAGGAACCGACGAAAACGATATCAAGAAACTCAATTTCACCGGTATCTTCAGCGAAACGAGAGAAGAACAAATCTACGATTACGTCTTCACCGAAGAAGCAATGTACGTGAACGCGGTGTATTCCGCCGGCGCGCGTATGGTTCCGAGCCTTATCAACTTCATACTGTTCTGGGCGCTCGGCAGTCACCTCGGCGATTCCGCTTCGACGATCATCAACCTTATCCAGCTCGTCGCATATCAGATAGATATTCTGCTCGACGTTTTGGATCAGGCAACGAGACTTGTTTCGCATCTCCTGCCGTTCACCACGGCTTACTCGATGATACTCGAGAAGAATCTCCCCGGCAGTCCGTTGCAGCAGGAGACCGTATACGCCACCCTCTGGGATAATCCCGAAGACTGGAAGGGCGCATACCTCACCAACGACCAGAACGTGCAGACCGGCGTCTACGAGCCCGTCGTAAACCATGGCGACGGCGTCGCGACGATAGCCGAAGTGGCTTCGGAGGGCGGCGACATTTCCGTGGAGATCAACCAGCGCTCCACCAACGTCAAGGACCTCGTGATGAACGAAGGTATTCTCGACAAGGGCGACAACGTGGTAGGCTACAATTACGCGTCTGCCGACGTAAGAAATTACGGCACCAACGAGTCAGTGGATATCAACGCGACTTACGGAGCGCCGTCCGATTACGAAGCGCAGGTCTCGAAGGATCCCGTTACCGACGACGACGGCAACCTCCTCGAAGGTTATATGCGCGAACTCGACTTCGTCGATAAATCGGTTTACGCGAAAGTCGTTCTGAACAGCGCGGTAGACACTCTGCTCGATCGTATCGTACTCTTCCTGAACGGCGCTTCTTACGAAGCCGACGCGAGCGGAATGCTCATAGGAAGCGACAATTACATGCCTAACGGCACCGCGCTCAGAGCGGACACCATACTGTATAACAGGGACGGCACTCCGTATAACGAGCAATACGCGGCGCTCGAGCAGATGATAGACGAGTGGATAGACTCCAATATCGTCAACTCCTACGTTATCATCAACGACTACCGTTACGAACGCAACGAGAACGGCGTCGTGGTTTCCTATCTCGTAGGTAAGACTTACGTAAGAGACGTTTACGGACACTTCGACGAAGAAGACTATCTCTACGGCAACGTGTCCTGGATGACCACGAAGAACAATTATAAAGAGAATATCGATATAGGCGCGATAATAGGCGGCAGCGGCCTTACCACCAAAGAACTCGTGAGCTACGACTTCTCGTACGCAAGCCGTTATCCGCTCAAAGACGGTATTACCTCCGTCACCGTTCCGTCCGAATACACAACCGTTTACTCGAAGTGGGAATATCTCAATACGACCTATCTCAACTTCGATTACGAGAGCAATGACGACGCGCCTTACGCGGTAGCGCTCGGGCTGATGTCCGCTAAGGACGACAGATTCCTCGAGATAGATATCAACAATACGGGCATACAGCTGCGTTCGGTAAGCAACGTCACCGACAGGAACCTGTATTCGCAACCTAACGGCACTGCGGGAATGGATAAGACTAAGACCATGCAGCCGCCCGAAACGATAATCTTCCACGATCCGTATAATCTCTTGGACTTCACCGCGATAGGCGGAACGTGGGCGAGCAACAGCGAATATTCCGCGGGCGGCGGCGGCGTATTGCACAATATCATGTCCACCGCGGCGCATCCCGAAGGCGAATATCTCGTCGACGATATTTCGCTCATCCTGCCCAACCGCAATTACGTCAACTTTACCGACGGTACGAGCGAGTATTCGGCGGGCGTGGAAATTTACTGGGATTTCTCGAGGATAGACTTTACCGCGAGCGAAGACGGCACTAACGGCGTCATCACCGGATATGCCGGCAACGCCGTAGTGGCTACAATCAACGTCATAGTCGAAGGCGCGGAGATCGATATCTACGATCCCGTATGGCTCAAGGAAGCGGGTTACGACACGCAGACCACGCAATTCGAGATAGATACCGACAGACACGATCCGCTCTTTACTCTTCCCGAGATCGACCCGCTCACCTACGATCCCGACGAGTATATCAAGCTCTTACCTACTTCCTTCGTGTACGCGAGAATGATGAAGTACGACGGACAGACCTTCACCGTGAACGGCGAAGTACGCGATTATCTCCTCAGACGTTACGTATTCAATAAGGTGGAATGGGATCTGAGCGACACCAAGGTTTCCTACACCGGCGATACCGCGTACGTAAAACTCACTTATTGGTACGAGCCTACCGCAGCGACCAACGGAACCACGCTTACCGGCGCGAGCAACAAGGTCACTGTAGAAGTGCCCGTCAGCGTACGTAACTGCGTTGCGCAGACCGTCGATAAGATAAGTTCGGTGCAGTACGTCGATCTCGTCTACCAGAAGAACGGCGAAATGATAATCGCCGTGGCGGGCGCCGAGCATAAGGAACTCCATAACGGGCTCAATACCGGATGGGTAACCGCCAATGCGGGCGAAATAGAGCTCGGCACTCTCACCACCGTAGCGGGACTCATCGCAAGATACGGCGAACTTACCGAATTCAAGGGTGCTTACGAAGGCGTCAAGGCTTACAGACACGTCGAAGAAGACATAACGTATATCGTTTATTCGGGAGTCGAGCTCGCCGCATTCAAGGCTTATCAAGATCATTGCAAGACTCTCGGACTGGAATCCATAGTGAATAACTCCAACCAGTCCGACAGCCTCGGAGATCTCTCGCAGGTCTATCACGACGGCGGATTCACCGACACCTACACCGCGGAGCCCGTCGACAATGTACTAACCATCGATCCCACGAAGGCGCAGGACGTCTACGCACAGCTTTCCGGCATCAAGTGGATCGACATTACCGTCAACGTAACCGATATAAATAACGTACCCGTGACCGACGGTGAAGGCAACGTCGTGACCGACGCAATTAAGAGATGGCACGTCGAATCGGTAGACGCGAGCTCGCTCAGCGATCTCGATCTCGAAGCTACTTCGCATCCGTTGTACGAAGTGTACTTCAACGTCGTCGACAACGTCGGAAATACCCAGCGCGTCACGCTTTACGTCAACGTATTGCCGAAGAAGATAGTGGCGCACGATCTCGACGAGACGATACCCGTGAGAGAAATTACGCCCTTCGAGGCGCGCAGCTCCGCGAGTATGATGCTCGGCTTCAACAAGGGCGGCACGATGATAGTAGCCTTCTACGGAGAGGGCGTAGGCAAAGACGCAACGCTCGACGCGGACAAGATAGCCGCCGAGAACGATGCTCTTGCCACTACCACCTGGCCCACCGATAAGGTCAAGGCGTTCGGCTCGGTATCCGCGTACGTCGGCTCGAGAGACACGCTCGTGGCGTATGAATCCGACGACCACTCCAGACTCTACGTCGTTCTTACCGGCGTAAGCGAAACGGAATTTGCGGTCTATTCGTCGAGACTCGCGCTTGCGGGCACTACCGATATCGTAAGGCTCGACAGACGCGCCTCCTCCGACGATCTCGCGACGGGCGACGCAATTTACCTTGCCGAAGGCGAACTCAATCCCTTCGGTCTGCCCTCGACCATCAGCGTCGGTTACGGAGTGGACGTCGACAATATCTTCTATTCGACGACGCTCACTGAAGGAGTCCACTTCGTATGGGTAGGCGACAGCGAGGAGAAACTCAATTACGATTACGGCGACGCTTCGAGCTGGACGTACACCTGGACGGCGCGTATCGGCTCCGGCGACAACATTCAGGAGATTCCCGTAGAGTTTACCGTCTATAAGCGCGTACCGCGCAGTATCGATACCATAGAGGTTTATCCGTATTCCTCTTACTACGAGAACGGTACGCACTCCACTCAGAACGCCTGCGTACTCAGCAACAACCAGTACGTGGTATTCTCCGACGGCGTAAACCTCATGGATTCCGTCTCCACGAGAGTGTTCTTCAAGATAGACGACAGCGGTTGGAGAGACAAGGTCTCCGGCACCGAAGTCACCATCAACGGCGAGAAATACCTCACCGACGTAGCCTTCGTGGATCCTTCCTTCGACGGTAGCTTCTACTTCGTGACCGTGCTCCTGTACGACGAGGTATTCGGATATACCGAACTCAGAAATATCCGTATAATCCTCAGAAAGAGCACCGTCGCCGAACTTAAGATACCCGAACGCGAGGTTTACCTCTATAACGCCGACGCCGATATCGACGCCCTTCTCGCGCAGGACGGCATCGAAGGCACCATCTATCAGATCGGTAACGTGACGATAGGCACCGACGCCTTCGAAATAGTTTCCTGGGATTACGTGACGGAAGGCGGCTTCAAGAGCTCTTACACCTTCAGCGGAGACGACTTCCCGAGGATTAAGGTCACCATAGCCAATAAGGGCTATACGCAAGGCAACAGCGTCTGGGTACAGGACGTGACGGTAACGCTCACGCAGACGATGCTGCCGAACCGCGTAATAGACTATATCGACGATACCGTGGTTTACGACGACAACGGCGAACGTCTCTACAGCATCACCCGCGACGTAGCTACCGGTAAGTACGTGTTCTCCGTATCCGATCCTTATAAATTCGAGATGCCCGACGCGCTCGACGTCACCTTCACCGGCACGGTGGGCGGCGGCAGCGTGCCCGCGGTATTCGATTTCGGAGCGGACGCTATAGACTTCTATAAACTCGCCAATATCGACGGAAGCGTAACTCTCGGCTCAGCCGAAAACAACAAAGTGACTCTGCCGATCACCTATCGTAACGAAAAGGTAAGAGAAGACGTAGTCGTGACCTACTATACCGACGCCGAATGCACCGACGAATACGTACGCGGCACCGATTCCGTGTATTACGCTTACGACGTATTCGAACTGCCGCGTTACGCGAAGATAGCGGTCAACGGACAGAGCGAGCAGGAAGCCAACGTCTACGACGTGATCTGGAAGAGCATCGAGGCGTACGACAACGAAGGCGGCACGATAGAAGCGGTCGCGTATATCGGATATCCCGTCTACGGCTACATCATCGACACCCTCGAGATAACGATCAAAGCCGAGAAGATAGTGGAATACACCATGCCCAACACGGTGACGCTCAATCCTTACGCAACGGAAGGCGTGGAATCGAGACTCGACGCGCTGATCGGCGCGACCGGCAACAAGCTCGAAGTCATTACCGACGCAGGCAGGACTCTGAGACTCGACGTCAACTATCCGACGCTTTCGATGGATTATCGCGAGACGATAACCAACAATATCGATATAATGATAGGTAACACGCTCACCTTCGGCGGCGTAGAAAGCGTCGTGAACGAAAACGGCGAGTCAGTCGGTACCGTCCTCGACGTACGCGAAGGCAAGCCGCTCAGCGTAGTGGTAGAGTCCCGCGTGGCGGTAGGCGTAAGCACCTGGTACACTTCGGCGACCAACAATATTACCGGAAGCATTTACGAGCCCATCGACTTCGACGCGCTCGGCAGACTGACGGTAGTCGCTATAGCGAAAGGTAATAACGGCGGAGCGCTTCTCGACGGCGTAAGCGGATATTCCTTCTTCGCGGGAGAAAAGGCGGAGAAAAAAGAGTGGCCCTCCGCGCTCTACAATTGGAGCGCCACCACCGAGTACGCCAAACTCGACAAAGGTCAGATAGAGGCGGTATACTTCATTAACGACGTCTACTACATTCTCTATCGCGGCAATACCTCTTACGAGGCGGCGAGCGCGCTTACGAAGAACGGATATTCCGAATCCGTATCGGGCGACAACCACATTTACTACAATTCCTCTGCGCAGATCACCGTCAATATCCGCAGCTACGAAGAGGGCGTGACGGTACTGTTCCAGAGCGCTCAGGAAGAGAAATACGAGCTTACCTGGAATACCTCCGGTCTTAATTACTCCTTCGCCGGCGGCACCTACACCGTATACGCGACGCTCAGCAACGGTATCGCCGCAATGGATCAGACCTTCGCGGTCAAAGTTTATCTGCGTCCCGTTTCGCTCACCGCTATCGGAGTGACGACCGCGGGCGTAAGCGAAGATTCGGTGGTGATGACTTCCGAACAAGACAACGTCATCAATAAGCTCGTAGTCGATCCGTATATCGGCTTCGTGGGACTGCCCGAAAGAGTAATGGCGAAGTTCGCCGATTACGCTTCGCCCGTAGAGCTCGCGGTAAGCTGGTCTTACAGAAAGATAGTCAACGCGATGACTACCGCGGGCGGCACGTTCGACGCAAGCAACAACATGGCGGCGGTGGCTTCCGTATACGTTCTCGACGCCGAAGGCAACAGAACGGCGGTGCAGTCCATCGAGATCCCCGTCGTCGTTATCAAGAGAGCTCTGCAGGGCGTTTACGTAAGCAAGTACGCGAGTACGGCAGATTACGAGCAAGCCAAAGCGGCGGGACTCGAGAACGGAGCGGAATTCGTGGCGTTCAATTATACGATGACCATCAACCCGTACACGACCGCATACAGCGAGAAATTCGCAGACGAAGCGTTCGCGTACTACAGAAGGATATTGCTTGTGGTGTCGTCTTACAACGACAGTGAATCCGGCAGAAAGGACGACCTCAGCAACAACATCGTATCCGATTCCGGCAAAGAGATAATCTACTCGCTCGACGCTTCGAATTACGTGATCCGCGACACCGCGACCAACGCGCCCACCGATCTTGCGAACCTGTATACCGGAAGGACCGTCAACGTAGCGCTCACCTTCGGCGCGACGAGCGATTCCGCGGCGGCGGACGCCAAGCACGAACGCGGCATCACCGTAACGATCCTGAATATGACTTATGCGGGAGGTCTTGCCGACGGATATACGCTCGACGTATACGGCGTGACTTCCGACAGCGTAAACGTATTCACCGAGATACCCGTATTCGCGGGAATGGCTGACAGCGTAACCGAGGTGACTACCTCTGACGCGGTACAATTCACCACCGTTTCCGGCATTACGTTCTCCTCGCTGGTCACTTACGACAGGAGCGACTCGCTCTACATGTTCGACGGCAGAGGCAATAGGAGCGGAACGATAAGCTATGCGGGCGGCGAAAGCAGACTGTACGCCACGATAGGCAACGAACTCGGCGGCACGCAGAGAATAGTCATAGGACTGAATTATCTTGACAGAACCGTTACCTCGCTGTTCGAAGCGAGCGCGAGCGATTATGCGTTCGATACCGATTACAACGGTGTAGACAAAGTCGCGATGCACTTCGAGATAGACCCGTTCGCCGCATACGACGTGACGAAGAT
>CALVOD010000015.1 GCA_944350065.1 uncultured Clostridia bacterium | reverse complement strand
TCGCCTGTTCGGGCGTGCCGGCAAAAGGAACTTTCGTTAATTTGATCTTTGCCATTGATTCCTCCAGAGAATGAGTTATTTAACGTTAAAATGCGCGCGCATAAACACGCGCAGGAATATTATAACATATAAAACGGGAAGTGGAAAGAATATTTATACAATATCCGAAAAGAAAATACAGGAAAACGCCTATTCTCCGCGAAGTTTCCTTATAAGGGCTTCCGCGGTGCGCTCCGGAAGTTCGATGAAATTGCGTTTTTTGCCGATATCCTCGAGATAATGCGCGTCGGAATCGGTTATCGTGACTTTGTCCTCGAAACCGGGCATACCGCCGCCGTAGGCGGAAAATTCCACCGCTTTATAGTAATCGGGCACGCCGCCGAGAACGGCGGGCATGGCGTAAGCCTCTCTGTCGACGTGGGCCGGAACCGCCACGCCGCCGAAACGGAGAGCGAGCTTATAGAGTTCGGTCTCGCTTATTTCCGCCCCGCATAAAAGAAGTCTTTTTTCGGTATCGGTGACTTCGTCGTCGCTGTTCACGACCAATTGCTCCCCGAAAACTTCCGCGTCGTTGAGGAGTTCGGTAAAAGGTATCGCCGCCATAAAGGCGTCGAGCGAATCGCAATCGGGAAAATAGCACGCCACGTGCACGTCCTCGTTGGTCTGTATCTCCGCACCGGGCACGATGAGCACGTCGAGCGCTTCGCCCACCTCTACCGCGCTGCGCACGTTGCGGGCGCAGTTATGATCGGTAACGGCGATGATCTCGAGCCCTATCGCGCTCGCCGTAGCGACTATCGAGACCGGAGTCATCGAATTGTCCGCACAGGGCGACAACGCGCTGTGTATGTGCAGATCGTAAAGATATTTCATTCGTTATCGATTTAAAGGTCGAGCGCTTTGACCGCTTCGAACACGGGCTTTGCGGTGACGATGAGGTCGAGCCCCCTGCCGACGGCTTTGGCTTTAAGCTGTTCGTCGGGCTCTACGCCCTCGCAAAGTATCGTGACGCCCACTTCGGTGAGCGCGGCGACCGCCGCCACGTTATGATTGCTCATCACCGTAAACCAGGCGCACCCCGCGGGCGCCTGCGCCATTACGAAACTTAAAAAATCTCCGCAGTACCCGCCGCTGATCTCTTTCTCCAAATCCTCCGCGGACACCACCTCGGCGTCGAGCGCCGCTATTATGTCTTTGAGTTTCATTACTGCTCCCTCCGCGTACACATATCGAGCGTGGTCTCGCCGTTGACTACGTCCTCGGCAAACGCGCGGCAACTCGGCGCGCCGCAGCCGCCGCAATCGAGATGCGGAAGCTCCGCGTATATCTGCTCTATCGCCCTCATCTTCTCTATCGCCACGCTGAAATCGGAATCGAGTTTATAAACGTCTTTGGCTTCCGGAGTCACTTCCCAGTGATAGAATTCTCGGGGCTTGTTCACCTCGTCGAGATGGTTGTCGAGAGGCGGAAGTTTGTGCCTCAAGGCGCGTATCCTGACTCTTGCGACAAAGGGATTTTCCACGTTGAGAACGCCGCCCACGCAACCGCTCGTGCAAGCGTTGAGTTCGACAAAATCTATATAGTTAAGGTTCCCGTCTTCCATTGCACGGAGCACGTTATTGACGTTTTCTATTCCGTCCGCGGCAAGATACCTGTCTTGGAAAATACCTAAGGATTCGCCGCCGGAAGCCGCCCACCGCACGCCTAAAATACCCGTCTTGCTGATGTGCTTGATCTCTTTGATCTTAGGCATTACGGAAAGGAGTTTGAAGTAAACTTCGTTCACCGCGAGCACGCCGTCCGCGGCGGGTTTTTTGAGTCCCATCCCCGTCTTCAGCGCATACACTTTCGCAGGGCATGGGGAGATGAAAAACACGCCGATGTCTTCGGGCGGTATCCCCTTCGCCTCCGCTTCCTCGCGCGCAAGGCGCAGCGCCACGTCTGCGGGCGCCACGAGATCGAGCACGTGCGACGCGAGCGAATGGTATTTCATCATTATAAGCTCGAGCACCGCGGGACACGCCGAACTGATGATGGGCTTTTTGAGCTTGCCCTCGCGCATTATGTTGCGCGTCTCCTCGCTTATCAGCTCCGCTCCGCGCGCCACTTCGAACACGTCGTTAAATCCGAGCTCGATGAGACCGTTCAGCACCAAATCGACGTTGTCGAGATTGTTGAACTGCCCTATCAAAGAAGGCGCGGGCACCGCGATACGGTATTTGTAATCGAAAATGGAATCGAAGGGATCGTATGCGGGAAGTTTGGCTTGGTGCGGACACATTCTCACGCATTCGCCGCAACCTATGCAACGGTCGTAAAGAACTTTCGCTTTCCCGTTCCGCACGCGTATCGCTTCCGTGGGACAACGCTTCATGCAGGAAATACATCCCTTGCACCTGTCTGCGTCGAGCATAACGGTATTCAGACTTTTATCGGTCATATACGGCTCCTTTTCCGCTTAACGCAAACGCGCTTCAGCGGAGGTTGACCACCATAGTCACTGTAGTACCTACTCCGACGGTACTGTCTATGTGCATTTCGTCGGTGTACTTTTTCATATTGGGAAGCCCCATCCCCGCGCCGAATCCGAGATCGCGTATAGCGTCCGGCGCCGTGGAGTATCCGTCCTTCATCGCGAGCGATATGTCCGGTATCCCCGGTCCTTCGTCGGCAAGCACTATCTTCACTTTGTCCGTGTCGATGTCCACGGACGCCTTGCCGCCGCCCGCATGTATAACCATATTTATTTCACCTTCGTACATGGCGATTGCCACTTTCCGCACCGCAACGGGATCCACTCCGAGCATTTTCAAGGTCTTCTTGACCTCGTCGGACGCGCTTCCCGCGGAAACGAAATTGTTCCCCGCCACGTCGAATTCGAGATGCAGAGAACTCATACTTTACGGTCTCCGGGCTGTAATCCGTGAGCGTAAAGCAGTCCGCAGGCGGTATACATACGGTAATCGCTCGAAATAATCGCGATCTCTTTCTGTCTCGCTATCGCGAGCATGTCGTCGGTAGGCTGCTTGCCGCGAACGAGGGCTATGCACTTGATATCCATCATGTCCGCGGTACGCACTACCTGCGGATTGCACAGTCCGGAGATAAGCAACGCCTGATCTTTGACGAATGCCAGAACGTCGCTCATCATATCCGAGGCGCACGCGGAATGGATATCCACGTCCATAAGTTCTTCTCCGTAATATACGGTCGCCTCAAGGGTATCAACGATATCTTTTATTTTCATACGCACTCCTGCATTTTATTCGGTACGGAATCGCTACGTTATCTCGGATAAATCCTGCCTAACGAACGCTTGTGTTCGGCGCGCTTGTCCGCGCCGTCGATTATTTTCTTGACGTCGGGCTCCGCTATCCCGGTAAGAATATAGCGGTCGATGTCGGCGTAACTCACGCCCATTTCCGCTTCGTCGGTCTGCCCCTCGAAAAGCGCCGCCGACGGCGGTTCGTCGATTATTTCCTGCGGGCACTCGAGATAGGTGAGCAGCTTATAAACTTCCGTGACGGTGAGGTCGCCTATCGGATTGAAATCGTACGCGCCGTCACCCCACTTGGTGAAATAGCCCATACGTATTTCGCTGCGGTTGCCCGTACCCGCCACGAGATAACCTTTACGCTGGGCGTAATTGTATAAGGTTATCATTCTCAAACGCGGGTTCATATTGGCGTACGCCATCGGTGTCTGCGATTCGTCTAAATCCTTAACAGCCGCGACGAAAGCCTCTTTGACGGGAGTCAGATCGACTTCGAGCGTCCTGATGTCGAATTTTTCGGCGAGGTCGAGGGCGTAACGCTTATCCTTTTCGTAATTTCTGCGCGAGCCGCATGGCATAATTATGCCGGTGACGTTGGGCGTGGCTATGCGCGCGAGAATACCCACAAGCGCCGAATCCTTGCCTCCGCTCGAGCCGAAAACGACGCCTTTCGCGCCCGACTCCGCGAGTATCTCGCGAATCCAGGCGGCGCGCGCCATAATTTCTTTTTCAAAATCCATAAATAACGAGCTCCTTCCGTCGCGCGGGGGCGTCCGCGCGGTACGTCGGAATAATTATATCATAGCGGGAATACAAATTTCAACGGTAACCTTAAAAAAATGCGCCCGCGGCGTGCGCGGGCGTAAGGGTTAAGCCGAAATAACGCTCTCGCGTCTCAAATATTGGGTATCTGCCAGTCTATCGGCTCCCTGCCGAGCCGCTTGAGTATGGCGTTGGTCTTGGAAAAATGCCTGCAACCGAAGAAGCCGTTATTTGCCGAAAGCGGCGAAGGATGCGCCGCTTCGAGCACGAAATGTCTGCCTTCGGTAATAAGTTTTTTCTTGGCTCTCGCGGGGCTTCCCCACAGGAGGAAGACGACGGGTTCTTCGCGGGCGTTGAGGGCGCGGATAACGGAATCGGTAAGATTTTCCCAGCCCTTCCCGCGGTGCGAGAACGGCTCGTTTCTCCTTACCGTGAGCACGGTGTTAAGCAACAGCACGCCCTGCTTTGCCCACGGCATCAGGTATCCGTTATTCGGTATATAGGTACCTAAATCCTCGCTTTGCTCTTTGAAAATATTGACGAGCGAAGGCGGCACGCGCACCCCGGGCTTGACGGAAAAACACATTCCGTGCGCTTCTCCGGGGTTGTGATAAGGGTCCTGCCCGAGTATGACGGCGCGGGTAGCTTCGAGCGAAGTGGTCTTGAGCGCGTTGAATATATCGTACATATCCGGATAAACGGTATGCGTACGGTATTCTTCCGCGAGGAAGCGGCGCAGTTCGGCGTACCAGTCGCTTTTGAAATCAGCTTCGAGAATTTTATCCCAGTCGTTTCCGATATGTACCATAGGTATATCATATCACCGCCGCGCCCCTCAGGTCAAGGCAAAAGCCCGTTATCGCGCGATACCGCGAAATTACAGTACGCTCGTGACCGTGGAATCGTTAAGCGAGCCGTTCCCCTGACAACCTCCGCCGCAACAAAGAATTATCAGAAGAAGCGCGAGGCACTGGTTGTTACAGAAGCCGCCGCTATCGCCGCAACCGCAGCAAAGCACGATAAGTAACATTGCAAGAGCAGAGCTGTTCCCGTTCATAATGACCTCCGACAAAATTTGTAGTCATTCCACAATATGCACGAGAAAGCGCGTTTGTGCGGGCATTATAATGGCTGCGGGCAAAGGAGGCAATATGGAAGAACCGGTAGTAAGCGAATCGACAGCCGAACTGATAAGACACTATCTTCCGTCGAACGCGGACCTTTCGGATATGTGCGCGTTTTTTTCGTTATTTTCCGACGTGACGCGGATGAAAATGATATCGGCGTTATCTATAGCCGAGCTGTGCGTAAGCGATATCGCCATGATACTCGGGCTCAATCAGACCACGGTCTCGCACCAACTTAAACTGCTAAGGGACGCGGGCGCGGTATCCACGCGCAGAGAAGGCAAGATAATTTTCTACAGAATAGTGAACCGACACATCGCGGACGTTATGATGACGGGCGCGATATACCTTTGCGAAATACTTCCTCCCGAAAGAAAACGCGAGGCGTGAACGCCCGCACAAATAATATCCCTCCGCTTAAACGAGGAAAAAGGCGCTTCGCGGCGCCTTTTTCCTTGATTTTCCTTAAATATATTATGCTTATCCGACATACCGGACGAAAGCAATTTCAATGCATATTGCGGGTGATTTTTTCCACTATCGGAATGGCGTAATCGTAGCCCCACCTCAAAAGCAGGTCGTACAGAATAAACAGCACCGTGAAGCACAGATTGAGCACGACGTACGCAACGGAATCGGAGCTGAAAGTAATGTGAAGCGCCTCGAGATCGACGAACAGTATATCCGTAAGTTTGTACACCACGAGGAAAACGAAACAGGAATATGCGATTTTGATAAGATATGCGAAAACGGGTTTCAGTTTATCGCGGTTATTGTGCATAGCCACGGTGGCAATCGTGTACGAGCCCCCTATCAGCACGAACGAAAGAATATGGATATTCGCAAATATCGCGCCGAGCGCGCATACCGCCACGTAAGCGAGTATCGCCTCGCGGTAATATTTCATCGTGAGCGGCAGCATTATTCCCACCGCCGCGACGATATTGAACGTCAGCGACAGGTTGGGGACGTAAAAGGAGGCGATCACCGCCCCCAACGCTATAGACGCTCCTATTCCGGCAAGAGCGATTTTTTTAGCGGAAAATCTCTGCATCAGCAACAGGATATGAGATCGCCGCCCATACATTCGCAGCAGCAGTCCGCGCACATCAGTCCCGCGCAACAGTCGCAGGGAGACATCCCCCTCTGCTGCGAACGGTAATAGTCGTCGTCACGATAAGATCTTTCGGAATCGTCGCGGTACGCGTATACGCGGCTGCGGGCGGTTCCGTCGCCGTTGAATTCGGATTTCACCTTTTTCCCCTCCATGTGTTTGAGCGCCTCGGCGTATTTGGCGTTGCCGGGCTCCATCGATACCGCGGTGCGCAGCTGCTCCATAGCCTCCGATTCCCGCTTCTTCGCATATAAAATTATCGATTGCAGAAAATGCCATTCCGCATTGCGTTCCGCCGCCGTGTCAAGCACTTTCTGCGCTTCGTCGTAACTTGCTTTTCTGATAAGTTCGTCGGCTTCCTTCAGCTTGTCGGGACTGTCCGTAACGTAATAACGCGACTTCAGTATCTCGTCCGCTTCACGGTAAGCCTGCTCGATTTCGTCGAGCTTCTCGCACGCTTCCGCGCCTTCTTCGCCTACCGCGAAACGCTTCGGCTCCCATTCCCTACGCTTGGCTTTATATGCTTCGTAAAGCTCGTTTTGGGTAACCTGATCGTTTACGCCGAGTATCACAAAAGGGTCTTTCTGCATTTCATACCTCTCGATTCGAGTACCGCATCCGTGCGCGCCCTAAGCCCTAAATATATTACGTTGGACAGCGGAGCTTCGGATACGGTTATGCGCATACGGTCGTACGCCGCGCGTATCTCGCGTATGTAACCGTACAGCTTTTCGCTTACTTTATTTTGTATTTTGTCCAGGACTTCTTCCGTTAATTCGCCTTCGCGCGGAAGAAGAGGATTGAATGCGCCTTTCTCTTTGTCCTTACGCATATCGTCGTATGCGTCTATCAGGTATATCCACCTTCCGAGATTGTCGCATAATTTGTACAGATTTTCGTCGGGATCCGGGCAAGCCGCTTTCCCCACCGCGATGAGCATATCCGCGGACGTCGCGCTCAATGCGTCGATATCGTCCGAGCCTGCTTTCTCGAGAGCGGCGAGTTCTCCGAAGCACTTGCGTAACGCTTCGTCGAGTTCGGGGTACTTGCGCGCCGCGCGCCTGTATTTGCCCTTTAAATATGCGCGCGCCACGCGATGGCGTATTCCCCCTCTGTCCGCCACGTCGTCGTATACCTTATAATAACCTAAAATAGTGTTGATGTCAACGATTCTTTCCTGTATGGGATCGTTGCGCACCACCGCGAATTTCTTTCCCACAGGATGCGCTATGCATCTCTCGTTGTCGAATTCGGGCTCGAGCCCCGCGTAATTGTGCGCTATAAGGCTCAGAAACGCTATGTCGTAATTGACGGTCATACGCATGAACGGCGGATATTTGCGGGCTATCGTCTTGCACAAACCGCAATAATACGCGCGATACGTCGCGTAATCCTTGATAAGCATATTGGGCTTGTCAGCCGTAACGTATCCGAACATTCTACGGTAATACCAGACCTATTTTCTTCTTGACCTTCGCCATGGTGCGCGCGGCTATTCTGCGGGCGCGCTCCGCACCCTTCGCCGCCACGTCGGCAAGGTATCCCTTGTCGCCCGTGAGACGCAGATATTCCTCGCGTACGGGGCGCAGTTTCTCTATCACGGCTTCGCCGCAATCGGCTTTGAATTTCGCGTATCCCGCATCGTGATATTCCTCTACGAGCGAATCTATGCTCCTTCCCGTCATCACCGAGAATATCGTCAAAAGATTGCTTACGCCGGGCTTATCCTCACGATACTCCACCACCGGTTCGCAATCTGTCACCGCCCTCTTGAATTTACGCATTATGACGTCGGGCTCGTCTATTATCGAAACCGCCGCGTTGGGATCGGGGTCGGATTTGCTCATTTTGGCAAGCGGATTTTGCAGGCTCGCTATCTTCGCGCCGCTCTGCGCGATATACGCTTCGGGCACCGTGAAAGTGGGCGAATAGAGGTTGTTGAAACGCGTCGCTATGTCGCGCGCTATTTCGAGGTGCTGCTTCTGATCTATTCCTACCGGAACCAGAGAAGTCTGATAAAGCAGTATGTCCGCCGCCATCAATACGGGATAATCCAGAAGTCCCATGTTGACGTTGTCCTCGTGCTTGGCGGATTTGTCCTTAAACTGCGTCATACGCTGCATTTCGCCTACGTAGGTATAGCAATTCAGTATCCACGCAAGCTCGGAGTGCTCCGCCACGTGGGATTGGAAATAAAGTATCGCCTTTTCGGGATCGAGTCCGCAGGCAAGATACTGCGCGAAAAACGAAGTCGCTCTCGCTCTGTACTCCGCGGGCACCTGCCTTACGGTCAGCGCGTGAAGGTCGGCTATGCCGTATATGCAGTCGTACTCGTCCTGCATCGCAAGCCAGTTGTTTATCGCCCCTATATAATTGCCTATAGTGATTATTCCCGTGGGCTGTATGCCGCTGTAAACGATTTTTTTGCGTTCGACGTTCTGTTCGCTCATATAATCTCCGGTTATTTATCGAATAACGCGAAAATCGCGCTCTCTATGTCTTTGGTTTCCACTACGGAGTCGTGCAGTATCGGAAGTTCGTTGAGCTCCGAAATCTGTTTCGGAATTTCCGTCATGGTGTATTGGTGCAGGCGTTTGACCGCCTTGAAAGGATCTTTTTCGTCGTTACCGGTGAGGCATTCGTAGACGTCGTGCGCGAATTTGTACGGGCTCGCGGTGGAAACCACCACGCTCTTGGTCTGATCTCCGGTATCCGCGACGTAGTCGTAATAGGAACTCACCGCCACGGCGGTATGCGGATCGAGAAGATAATCGTAATTCTCGAAGAAATTGTCTATAGCTTCCGCGGTGTCCTGCTCGTCCGAATAATATCCCGCGAATTCGGGAAGTTTTTCGTTTATCGTATCGGTATCCACGGTATAACGCCCGTAAACTTTCAATTCCTCCATCACCTTTCTGACGAAAGCGGGGTCCCTGTCGCCGAGCTCGAAAAGCAATCTCTCGAGATTGGAGCTCACGAGAATGTCCATCGAAGGCGACATCGTCTTATGGAAGGGACGGTTGACGTCGTATTTCCCGTCGTTGAAAAAGTCGGTAAGCACGTTGTTGACGTTGCTTGCGACGATGAGTTTGTTTATCGGAAGCCCCATTCTCTTTGCGTAATATCCCGCGAGAATGTTGCCGAAATTCCCCGTGGGCACCACGAAGTTGACGGGTTCGCCCTCGTCTATCTCCCCCGTTCCGAGAAGGTCGAGATACGCCGAAACGTAATACACTATCTGCGGCGCGAGCCTGCCCCAGTTGATGGAGTTGGCGGAGGAGAAGGAATATCCGAGCTCCTTGAATTTCTTTTTCGCCTCCTCGCTCGTGAAAATACGTTTGACCGCGGTCTGCGCGTCGTCGAAATTGCCTTTGATGCCTATGACGTGGACGTTCTTGCCTGCGGAGGTCTGCATCTGCAGTTTCTGCATCGTGCTGACGCCTTCGGAAGGGTAAATGACCACTATTTCCGTGCCTTCGACGTCCTTAAAGCCTTCGAGCGCTGCTTTACCGGTGTCGCCCGAAGTCGCCACGAGAATGAGCGTTTTGTCTGAGGAACCGCTCTTTTTGCGGGCGGCGGTCAGAAGGTGCGGAAGCAGCGTGAGCGCGATATCCTTGAACGCAAGCGTGGGTCCGTGGAAAAGCTCCATTATATAGGTCTCGTCGTCGGAGCCTATGACCGGAGCCGGTTCTCCGTCGAAGCGCGCGTACGCTTTACGCGCGTAATCGAGTAGCTCCGCCTCGGTATAATCGGTAAGATACATACCGAGTATGCACGCCGCGCGTTCGGCGTAATCCATAGATATCATATTGCGCAATTCTTCCTTGCTCAATTCGGGAAAAAATGACGGTACGTACAGTCCGCCATCTTCCGCTATCCCTTTCAGGATTGCGGCGCCCGCGCTGACAGCGCCGCCGCCGCGAGTGCTGATAAAATCCATATTTACTCCTTGTCGGTATCCGCGAGGACTTTGATGAAGTCCGGCAGCTCCTCGTAATCCGCCGATATCGTCAGTACGAACGTGGCTTCCGTCTTATGCGAAATGCGTTTCAGTCTCTCGAAGAAGCTATCCATTTCGGCAATGGGTTTGCCTATCATACGCGCCGCGCCGTCGATGAATATCAGTCTGATATCGTAGTTAGCTTCGAGCATCCCTTGGATGAAGCCTATAAGTCCGTCCTCGGAAGCTATCTGGCTCTCTTTGGAATTGGTAAAACGTATCTGATACTTTATCTCTCTGATATAACGCGAAGTATCCGTAATGAAGACTATGTCGCCGAGTTCTTTATTGATGCTTGCGTTGGCGGTATCGATGATTTTTTTGGTCTTACCCGTTCCTTTGGAGCCGTATATGATCTTGATCATTAAAACCTCTCTTAAAACTATTTCGGCTATTCAGCCGATATTATATTGATACTTCTATTGTACCATCTTTTATAAATATTTCAAGAGGGAATTTCGATTGCGTGCTCGGGCGCGAGCTCGGGCGTACGCGCTTACGCACGACCTCTCATAAACCCGCGGAAACGCTCCTCGTCCGCTTCTTTGATGAGATCGAGCAGCTCCTCGTCGGCAAGAACGGTATTTCTGCCGCTCGCGTATTGCGCGTCGACGGCGGATTTAAGGGTTTCGACGAGAGGATCTTTTTTGTCGATTTTACTGCCTTCGGGAAGTTTGAAGAAGGCGTTGATCCAGTACGCTATGCCGGCAAGCCCCGAATGGCTGTCTATCGCCACGAGCGGAGGTCTGCCGAGAATTTTCTCGGTGTCGAAAATATTGTATATTTCCTGATCCTTGAGCATTCCGTCGGCGTGAATACCCGCTTTGGTGAGGTTGAAGCACCTGCCGACAAACGGCGTGCGCGGGGGAATGACGTAACCCATTTCGCGCTCGAAATACTCGGCTATCTCCGTAATTACCGAAAGATCCATACCGTCGGTCGTGCCGCGCAGGGAGCAATACTCCATTGCCATGGCTTCGAGGGGGCAGTTGCCGGTACGCTCGCCTATGCCGAGCAACGAGCAGTTGACGCCCGACGCTCCGTACAGCCACGCCGTCGCCGCATTGGTGACCACCTTATAGAAATCGTTGTGTCCGTGCCATTCGAGGAGTTCGTTGGGGAATTCCGCATAGTGCTTGAGACCGTAGATGATGCCCTGCACGCTTCTCGGAAGCGCGGCGCCCGGATAAGAAACGCCGTAACCCATCGTGTCGCAGCAACGTATTTTAATCGGAATACCGGTCTCGTCCATAAGCTCCTTGAGCGCGGAAGCGAAGGGCACCACGAAGCCGTAATAATCGGCTCTCGTGATATCCTCGAAATGACAACGGGGACGCACCCCTATTTCCAGCGCCTGTTTGACGACGCTCAGATATTTGTCCATCGCCTGGCGCCGGGTAAGGTTCATTTTCTTGAAAATATGGTAGTCGGAGCAGCTTACGAGAATGCCCGTTTCTTTAAGTCCCATTTCTTTGACGAGGCGGAAATCCTTCTCGGAAGCGCGTATCCAGCTCGTCACTTCGGGAAATTCGAGCCCGAGCTCCATGCATTTGCGGACGGCTTCCTTGTCCTTGTCGGAATAAATGAAGAATTCGCTCTGACGAATAAGTCCTTTGGGACCGCCGAGCCTGCTCAGCATTTTATACAGATCCACTATCTGTTTCACCGTGAAAGGCTGTTGCGCCTGCTGTCCGTCGCGGAAAGTGGTGTCCGTTATCCAGATGTTTTTCGCGCATTTCATCGGCACGTTCATAAAGTTGAACAACGTCTTCGGCACCGATTCGTAGTCGAACATCTCTCTGAAAAGATGGGGCTCGTCCACGTCCTGAAGATTGTGCGTAAAGTTGTGCGTTTCCAGAAGGTTTACGTTGTCGTTGTAGAAAATTCTGTCTTTCATCGGTATATGCTCCTAAGGATCTTTATCTTCAATCCGAAATTTTGCTGAGTTTGGCGTTCTGATCGGCGAGAGCCAACGCTTCCACCATTTCGAACATATCGCCGTCGAGGAATTCGGTGAGGTTGTAAAGCGTAAGCCCTATGCGGTGATCGCTCACCCTCCCCTGCGGATAATTGTAGGTGCGTATGCGCTCCGAGCGGTCGCCCGTCCCTACCTGGGTTTTGCGGTTGTCGGCGTATTCCTTGTCGCGTTGCATACGGTAAAAATCGTATAAACGCGAATTCATTACCTTCCACGCCTTCTCTCTGTTCTTTATCTGACTGCGCTCGTCCTGACATTCCACCACGATGCCCGTCGGCAAATGGGTTATGCGCACCGCCGATTCCGTCTTGTTGACGTGCTGTCCGCCGGCGCCGCCGCTACGGTAGGTGTCTATTTTAAAATCCTTTTCGTTAAATTCGACGGCGACTTCCTCCGCTTCGGGAAGTACCGCCACTGTACACGTGGACGTATGTACCCTACCCTGACTCTCCGTCTCGGGAACGCGCTGAACGCGGTGCACGCCGCTTTCGTATTTCATTTTGGAGTAGGCGCCCTTGCCGTTTATCATGAATACCGCTTCTTTCACGCCGCCGAGTTCGGTTTCGTTGACGTTGATGTCCTCCACCTTCCACCTTAAACGCTCCGCAAAACGGTGATACATTCTCATAAGGTCTCCCGCAAAAAGGCTCGCTTCCTCGCCTCCCGCGCCGCCGCGTATCTCGATAATGACGTTTTTGTCGTCCATCGGGTCTTTGGGAAGCAGGAGAATTTTAAGCTCCTCGGTAAGTTTTTCCGTTTCGCCGCGCAGTTCGTAATACTCCGCTTCCGCAAGCTCCGCCATTTCCTTGTCGCCGTGCATCATTTCGCGGCAGTTTTCCATCTCCGCCTTGGCTTTCAGGTAGCGTTCGTAGCTCTCCACGACAGGCTCGAGGGCGGCGTGCTCCTTGACGAGGTTCTGCCACTCCTCCCTGCGCTGCATTACCGCGGGATCGGCAATGAGCCCGTTGAGCTCGTAAAAGCGCTTCCGCATATTTTCCAGTTTTTCAAACATATCTCGTATCGCTCCTTATATCCGACGCTCGTCAGCGCCCTCCGAAAGCGCTTTCTTTGCCTTCGTTATCTTTAACGCTCGCGCCACGGGCGGAGTGTTGTAATCGTAAAAAATCTCGGCTTCGCCCCCGAACATCGCCGATACCGCTTCCGCCTGTCCCGCGCCCACTTCCAACATGAGCGCGCCGCCTTCGGCAAGGTATCCGTCGTATTCCGCCGCTATGCGTCTGTAAAAATCGAGCCCGTCTTCGCCGCCGTCGAGCGCAAGGCGCGGCTCGTGATCCCTGACCTCGCTTGCAAGCGCGGAAAGCTCCGCGGAAGGGATATACGGAGGATTGGCGACGATCAGATCGAAAACGCCTTCCGCTTCGGCGAACAGATCGCCTTCGAGGAAGGTTATTTCCGCGCCGAGCGCGTAGGCGTTGTCGCGCGCTACCTCGAGGGCGGCGGCGCTCACGTCCGTCGCCACGACTTCCGCGCCGGTCTCCTTCGCCGCCACGATAGCCAAAGCTCCCGACCCCGTGCACAAGTCAAGCACGCGCGCCCTCTTGCCGGAGCACTCCTCGCGAATGAATTTCACTGCCGCTTCGGCAAGTATTTCGCTATCGAAACGCGGTATAAGCGCCCGCTTGTCCACCTTGAAATCGTATCCGTAAAATGGCGCCGTCCCGAGCAAATACTGTAACGGCTCGCCCGCTTTGCGCGCTGCTGCCACCTTTTCCGCTTCGCGGGCTTTCGTCTCGGGCATAAGCGCTTTCGGATCGACGTCGCTGAACTTCTCCCAGCCCATAAAATGCATGACGGTAAGCTCCGCTTCGGTCTTCGGAATATCTTCGGAAAGTTTTTTGATAAGCTCGCCGCACTTTACGAAAGTTACGAAAGACGAAGTGGGAGCCGCGGGGTTCGCTTCGAGCTTCCTCACCGTCTCGAACGCCGTAATAGCAACCTCTATCATCGAGTCGTCCGGCTCCGCGGTAGTTATCTTTTGGAGTCCCCTACCCGGCGCTTTGAGTACCCGAGCAAAGATGTTATCGAATTTTGCAAGCCCTTTCAGCACCTCGTAGCTCACGCCCGCAATAACGGGCAACATGGCTATTCTTGCGAGCACTTCGTATATCGTGCGCGACGGTTGCCAGCCGAGCAAAGCGAAGAAAACTGCGTTGACGACGATGGACACTATCATCACTATGAAGATGAAATTGGTGCCGCACCTGTCGTGTATTCTGGCGTGTTTCCTCACGTTTTCCACGGTGAGCGGTTCGCCCGCTTCGAAGCAGGCTATCGTCTTATGCTCCGCTCCGTGGTACATGAACAAGCGTTTGATTTCCTTCATCCGCGACACCGCCAGAAGATATATCAGAAGTACGGCTATCTTGACTATGCCTACGGTAATATTCTCGAGAAGAATTGTCCAGTAAAGACTTATGCCCGAAATGTCGAGCAACGCGAAAATACCCTTTTTGACGTAGGTGGGCAGAATGATAAACAACGCCACCGCAAGCAGAATACCGAGTATCGCTCCTACATAAGTGGCGAGTTTGACGGAATCTATTTTGAAGTGTTTGACAAGAAATTTGTCGAATTTGCTCTCGGATTCCGCTTCCGCTTCGTCGCCGTACACTTCTGCGGAACGCATAAGGATACGGTTGCCGTCGATAAGGCTCATCACGAGAGAATATATCCCGCGGACGACGGGGATACGGGAGACAAGCGGTTTTTTCTCCGGAAGTCTTCTGCTTTCGGTCTGAATGTTGCCGTACGGATCTCTCACGGAGACGGCTTCCGCCGTCTTACCGCGCATCATCACGCCTTCGATGACCGCCTGACCGCCTATTTCGGAACAATTCTTTCTCGCCATAACTGTACGGTTAACATGTTTTCGGAGCCCGGCTCGCGCCATTTGCCCGCTTTGTAGCAAAATAGGTGCAGTATACCGCTGCACCTACCCTAAACAATCGCTTTTGAAATAACGGATTACTTTCTGCCGTAACGCTTGTAGAAGGAATCCACGCGGCCGCCTGCGTCTACTATCTTCTGCTTGCCGGTATAGAAAGGATGGCATTGATTGCAGATATCGACTTTGAGAACGTCCACGTTCTTCGTGGTGCCCGCTCTGAACTTCGCGCCGCAAGCGCAAACCACGTCGACTACTTTATAATTGGGATGAAGTTTCTCTTTCATTTCGTATTTACCTCGTATTTTTAAGTTAAGTGCTTCGATATTATATAAATATATAATTCCGTTGTCAACTGTTTTCGTATAAATTTCGCTCGAAGACGCCGAGACTATACCTTGACGACCGCGGCGACGTATCTCTGCGTGTCCGCGGCGAGCTCCTCGAACAGATTCTGCACTTCCGCAAGCGGCACCGTCTTGTCGACGAAACCGTCAAATTTCAATATCTTCTGCGCCAGCATGTTTATAGCCGCGTTGAATTCGCTTTTACCGTTTGTAACGCCTTTGACGGTGAGATTTTTCGCGGCGATGGCGGAAATATCCGCGTCGAGCTTGGGAAGGTAAGCGCCGTTGAGTCCCGCTATCACGCAGTCGCCGCCGGAGGCGGTAAGCATGTGTATGAAATTGGGAGCGATATTCGGTACGGCGTGCAGTACGGTGTGATCCGCCATTCTTCCGCCGGTTATCGACATGAGTTTCTTGGTGACGTTGTCCTTGAGCTCGTCCACGGTGTAATACACGCCGCAACCTTCGGCAAGCCTGAGGTAGCGCTCGTCGGAAGAAATAAGCACGGGTATCGCCTGATAATACAGCGCGAGCTGCGCCACGACCACGCCGAGCAACGAGCCCCCCACTATCGCCACGTAATCGCCTTTTTGCAAACGGAAGGTACCGAGCACGCGAAGCGCTACGGCGACGACGTCTGCAAAAAGCGCCTCCTCTTCCTTGACGTTCTCGGGGAAAGGCACTATGCTGTCGGCGTTCACCGCTATGAAATCGCGCAAAAATCCGTCCTCGTCCACCCCGTAAATGCGACCGGAACCGTCGTCGTCCGTTTCGGAGGGATCGACGTAGGGATTGAGCAGCACCCTGGAGCCGAGTTTGAGACCGAGCTCCTCTCTGTCTTCGCTCAATACGGCGGTGGCGAGCCTGCAAGGTATGCGCGGATAATCTATACCGAGCTTACCCTCGAAAACCGCTACGTCCGCGAGAGTGGGATAGATGAGACTGAGTTTGAGTCTTACGAGTTCGCCCGCGGTAGACTCGCTCTCGACCGTTTTGAACATTCTGTCGCCGGTGGCGTAATAAGATTTCATACCTTCTCCGGTGGGCTTAACGCCCTACGCGAAATATTATAACATCAACCGCCGCGTTTTGCAAGCGGTGAAGGGGGAGAAGGCTGTCGCTTGCGCAATAATTCATACGATAAGGGAAGGAAACGAAGAAATATCGCCCGCGCCGAGCACAAGCAGCACGTCGCCCGGGGCGCAATATTCGCTCACGGCGTTGGCGAGCGTAATGACGTCGTCGAAATAAAATACTTCGTCGCGCCTCGCTTTCAGCCCTTCGTAAAGCTCGTAAGCTGTTTTACCGCCCGAAGTTTCGCGCGCCTTGTACTCCTTGAAAACGAATACGGCGTCGGAGTCGCAGAAGGCGTTCAGGAAGCCGTCGAACAACGCTTCGGTACGGCTTAAAGTATGCGGCTGAAATACGGTAATCACTCTTTTGCCGCCGGCGCTCAGAAGCGCCGTGGAGACGGCGGCGCGCACTTCCGTTGGGTGGTGAGCGTAGTCAGCGTAAACGGCGGCGCCCGAGCAAAAACCCTTGAATTCGTATCTGCCCGCCACGCCGCCGAAGCTCTCTATACCCCTTATCACCGCGTCGCGCTTGATGCCGCAGGCGGTGGCGGCAAGATACGCTGCAAGCGCGTTCCGGACGTTGTGTCTGCCCGCCACTTTTAACGAAATATCCGAAGTAGGGTAACCTTTATGCAATATTGAGAAGCCGTATCTCCCATTTGACAGTAATCTGATATTCACGGCTCTGCAATCGGAAGGACTGTCGACGGAGAACGTGTGCATATCCTTATATGTGCATTTGTTCATACGATAAAACTCGGTGTCGGCGTTCACGACGGCGACGCCGCCGTCGTTTACGTTCATTATGAACGACGCGAAAGCCGCAAACAATTCGTCTTTGCTGCGGTACGTATCCGGGTGATCCGCTTCGACGTTGAGCACCACCGCGACGTCGGGTCGCAGCGCGAGAAAACTTCTTTTGTATTCGCACGCTTCGGTTATAAAATATTTGTCGCCTTTGTAGACGAGATTCCCTGCGTCGAAAGTGTTTCCGCCCACGTGCGCCGTGAACAGTTCGCCGGATTCCTTGAATATTTTGGCAAGCATCGCGGTGACGGTGGTTTTGCCGTGAGTGCCCGCCACGGCGACAACGGCGTCGTACAGCGCGGCCACCTCCGCAAGAAAATAATCCCGCCTTATCGTTTTGACACCGTATTTTCTGCACGCCTCGAGCTCGGCGTCGTCGGACGGTATCGCCTGCGAATATACGACGAGATCGGCATTTTTGATTATTTCCTCGTTCGAGCCGACGTAAACGTACGCCCCCCATTCCGTAAGCGATTCCGCTTCCGCGGAGTAGCGCTTGTCGGAGCCGGTCACGGCGTACCCTTTCAAGATCGTCAGCTTGGCGAGCGCGGACATACTTATCCCGCCTATGCCGATAAAATGTATTCTCCCGACTCCGTCCCCGAAAAGCATACTCTATAATATGCCGCGCCTTCCGCTTTGGTGAATTGCGTCCGCAATTTCCGCGATAAAAAAAATTTTTTTCTTTTTACAAAATTATTGAAATCGGAATAAATACATTGTATAATAACTGTCGGTTTTATATTTTCAAATGATAAGGAGAATTTTTTTATGGACATTACCGACGTTCGCGTCAGAATTATCCCGAAAGACGAAAAAAAACTGAAAGCCATCGTTAGCGTTATCATCGATAACGAATTCGCCGTGCACGACATCAAGGTCATCGAAGGCTCGGAAGGACATTTCATCGTGATGCCCTCCCGCAAAGCTCCGGACGGCAGTTTCCGCGACATCGCGCACCCCATCAGGAGCGAAGTCAGAGACAGACTTTCCCAAACCGTGCTCAACGCCTACTACAAAGCTCTCGACGAATATAAAAGCTGAATTTTTTACAATCCCTTTTCGTAAAACTTATAATCGACTTTCCCGAATGGCGTGTGCCTGAGTTCTTCCACTTCCACTATTTCTCTCGGCACGGCGTAACGAACGATTTTTGACGCCACTTCCGAACGTATCCTGCTATCTATAGAACCTCTGCCCGCCTCGGGAGAACGCTTGACGTACAATTTGACGTAGGGTTTCCCCGCGGAGTCTTTCGCGCGCGCAGCGCAACATTCCGCAACCTCGTCCATCGCGTTGACCACCGCTTCTATGTCCGAAGGGAATATATTGACGGCGGCGATTTTGACGGTGCGTTTCAGCCGCTCTTTGAAATAAAGATACCCTTCGTCGTCAAGATATCCGAGGTCTCCGGTGCGTAGCCAGCGTACCCCTTCCGAATCGGTATATACCGCTTTGGAGGTACACTCCTCGTCGTTCAGATACCCGTTCATCAAAGAAACGGCGTTAAGCTCGATATTGCCTATTTCTCCTATGGGAAGCGAATTGCCGCTTTCGTCGGTGATCTTCACGCGGTTTCCGTTAAGCGGAAGCCCTTGCGAAAATTTCTTCGTCGCCCCGCGCGGGTTGACGGTAACCACCGAAGCCGTTTCGCTGAGCCCGTAGCCTTCGCATATTTCGCCCGAGCTTCCCGCCGAACGCAATATCGCGTCGAAACGCTCCTTCACCTGCGGCGCCAGCTTGTCGCCGCCGCAGAATACGCACATTATCCGTTCGAGACCTTTCCCCGCGAAAGTCCGCTCCTTTGTAAGTTTGTCGAACATCTGCGGCACCCCCGCAAGATGGGTTATGGCGTACTTTTTTATGAGCGCGGCGGCTTCCTTTGCCTTGAACAGCGGCATAAGCGTCACCCTTATATGGCATATCACCGTGTGCACGCATATACCGAGCCCGAATCCGTGAAATACCGGCAATATCGCAAGCATACCCCCGTCTTCGGGAATATCCTTACGCCCGGGATGCACGCTGTCCACAACCGCTTCCGCAAGCGAATTGAGGGCGCGGTTGCTTATTTCGACGGCTTTCGACGTGCCCGTCGTACCGCCGCTATGAATGTATACCGCGCAGTCCTCGCCGCTTCTTTTCACGGGTACGCACTCCGCGCTTTTCAGCGTTTCGGAAAAACGCGTCGCGCCGCCGCAGGCGGCGACGGAGAACGGATAGAGTATTTTAAGATTTTTCCTGTAATAAAACGGACTGCATACCACCGCTTCGATACCGTTTTTTTCGAGCATTCTGCGGTGTGCGGGGTAGATTTTGTCGTATATGAAAAGTATTTTCGTCCCCGTGTCGATCAATATCCGCTCGAGCGCTTCGGTGCGAAAACGCGGATTCACGAGATTGACCTTGCAGCCCGCGGCGCTCGCTCCGTACAGCGCGAAAACCGCTTCCGGTATATTCGGCAGCATTATACCCACCGTTTTGCCCGCAAAGCCTTTTTCGGTAAGGAACCCCCCTACTCTCAAGGCGTGCGAAAGGAATTCCCTTTCGGTAAAAGCGGATCCGTAGTATTCGATTTTAATTTTATCCGGCTCGTTCAGATAATCTCTGACGTATTCGAATATACTCCGATCGACGTTCATATCTTAATAATACAATTATTACCGCCGATTTGCAAGGAAAACGCGGGGCGGAAACAATGAGCGAGGTGAAAATATGTTATTGAGCGAGATATGCGACAAGAAACTGATATCGTTAAGCGACGCGAAGTTGCTCGGAAGCGTGGGCGGGGTATACGTTGACCGCGACACATATCGGGTGAAGTACATATTCACGAATGAAAATACCATCCTGTACGCACCCGAAAAAATATATGCGCATAAGGACATATTGACAGTTTTTGACGCAAGCGGCGAGCCTGCGGAGCGAGCGGCGGGAATGCTCGCATTGACGATCGGTACGGCGATATACGGAGTGAGCGGCGAGCGCGCGGGCATATTCCGCGACATAGAAATAACCGCGCGCAGAAAGTCGCCTGTACTTTTAACGGACTCTAAATCCGTCAGGCTGAAGCACGTCGTGGCGTCGTCGAAGGACGCGATAATTATAAATCCCACGGGTAAACCGCTGTTGCCCCCTATCGAAGCGCCGCGCAGGAAAGCGCTTACGGGAACGATAATAACGCCCGAAATTCCTACCGAAACGGCATACGCGGGCATAAGCGAAGCGCCCGCCGACTACAGTTTTCTGCTCGGAAGGAAGCTGAAGTACGAAGTTGCGGATATAAGCAGATCGTTCGTACTGATGGCGGGAACGCTGATAACGGACAGAGTTATAGCGAACGCGAGGAAAGCGGGTAAGATAGCCGATCTTGTTACAAAAAGCTCGTAACGGACGGTAACGCGAAAAGTCCCTTGAAACGGCGGCGCACTGAAAGCGTCGCCGTTTTTACGCATACGGCATAACGGAGCGGAATAAAAAAATCGGCGGTTACGCGTAGGAAATAAATGGCGGCGCGGTATGCGCGCCGCCGTTACAAAATATCCGTAACGCGTTCGTAACAGTTACAAACGCGTTACCGAAGCGGTTTTTCCGCTTGTTGCGCCCTTAAATCCTTTAAATCTTCCTGAATTCCTCGGAATCGCATTTCATACAGCTCTTGGGAGCGCTTTCGCCCTCGTGAATGGCTCCGCAGTTCTTGCATTTATAGCGGTTGAGCGGCTTGGCGGAAGAAGAATCGCTTTCCGCAGCTTCCATTCTCGACGAAGCCCCTTTCGTAGCCGAGTTCGAGCAATTCTGTGCAGAGTTCGAACGGTTCTGTGCGGAGCTCGAACGGTTCTGTGCGGAGTTCGAACAATTCTGTGCGGAG
>CALVOD010000014.1 GCA_944350065.1 uncultured Clostridia bacterium | reverse complement strand
GGTTCGACGGGGCTGTATTCCGTACGCATACCGGTGCAGATAATCGAAAACGACCTCGTCTACAAACTCGTTTCGGTGGAATGCGAATAGACGTTTGAAGAAAAAGGAGCGCCCCGCACGGAACGGCGGGGCGTTTTTTTTGCGCCGAAATCCAGCGGAAAACGCGGAATTCCAAGCGAATTTTTTATAAAACCGCCGCTGAAAGCGCGCGTTTTTCTTTGCGATACACGCTTGCGAGGCGCTCCGACGTAAAATATTAGAAAAAATATACGGCAAAACGATTTACAATCCGCGACATAGTCAATATAATATAGCCGACTTTATAACGCCGGTAACGGCGAAGGAGAGGAATATGCCGAAATTCAAAAAATGCCCGCGTTGCGAGATAAACTACATTCCCATAGACAAGGAATATTGTTCCATCTGCGAAGCGGAAATGAAAGGGATTGTGGACGTAGACCCGGACGACGAAGACGAAGAGGAAGGGCTTTGCCCCCGTTGCAGGACGAATTACGTCAACGAAGGGGAGAAGTATTGCGAGCAGTGCCTTGCCGAAATGGAGAAAGCCAAAGAGAAGCTCACCGACGAATTCGACGACGAGGAGCCCGAGGAGGATATCGGCGACGCCGATCTCGACGAGGACATCGATCTCGACGACGTGCTTGACGGCGATATAGACAGTATCGACGATATCGCGGAAGAGGAGGACGAGGACGAACGCTGGGAGGAAGACGAGGAATTCCCCGATTATATCGAGGAAGACGACTTCGAGAGCGTGGAGCCCGACGAACTCGACGACTACGACGAGGACGAAGACGAGGACGAGGAGGAAGAGGAAGACGAAGAAGACTGAGTCTTCTTCCCGTAATTCAAAGGACTTACGCCCCGCTTCAAGCGGGGCGTTTTTTTACGGATTTCCATCGCGCGAAGCGCGGCGCGCGCGCCTGTAGCGCCGTGAGAGCGCCGCCGGCGCGTCCGTTTTCGGGGCGGCAAAACGCCGCCGAAACTATTTAATTATTTATATTATAAATGTGCGTGCGGTATTATAATAGTAAATAATTAAGCCCCGCCTTGCGCTTTTCGCGCGCGTATGCTACTATGATGAAGGACCTTTTCCGCCACTCGGGAGGTGTGTAATGGCAAAAAGTACCGACTTTCGTATTAAACGCAAGCTGTTATCGGCTTTGCCCGCGCTGATCATCGTCGCGCTCGCGGCAATTCTCGCGCTCGCGCTGTGTGCGCCCGCACCCGGCACGGCATACGCCGCCGGCGGGCTCACCGCCGAACAACTTTACTTTACCGTCGATACCGGTTCCTACGTGGAAGGCTCGGCTCACGACGCAAGTAACGGCGTGTTCCCCGTTTTCACTCTGCAGTTTTCGGATAAAAACCCCGATTACCGTCAGAGCGCCTTCTGGTATGCTTTCGGCGACACCGCCGACGGCGCGCCCGCGGCGGATTCCGACGAGTGGCTCGCGCCCGCGGCTACCGACTACGACGGCTCGAGCGGCAAGCTCACGCTGCATCTCGACACCATCGCCCGCGCGAATTACGACTCCGAGACCAACAGCTTCCATAAATATATGTACTTCCGTTCCGGCACCACGGACGGCGAAAGCTATTACGTCGGAGAACACGCGATTCTCGTCAATATCGTCAACTGCATTTCCGCCGATTACACTCTGGATTCCGTGACCGCTTCGTATATGAGCGGTACGGGACTTGCCGAATACGACCTCCGTTCCGCCGAGCCCGTCTGGGTGGCGTCCCCGATAACCGTCATCGTCACCAACGACAGCGGTACGTATAACAACGCCAAATTCTATTATCAGCTCGACGGCTACGATCCCGTGCCGTTCGTCAACAAATCCGCCGACAACGGAGACGGCACGTACAGCTATTACGCCGAGGCTGTCGTGCCCGGCGAGGACAGCGGCATACTCTCTTACGACGGCAGCTTCACGATAATCTCCACCGACCTTTCCGGTATCTATCAGTATACGCAGTCGGATATGAATATGCGCTTCGACATGGCGACTCCCGAATTCGCCGTCACCGCGACCGTCCCGAGCGGCACCGTGACCGCGGAATATCCCATAGGAAGCTGGACGAACAGCAAAGTCACCTACACCCTTACCCCGCAGGCTGTGGCTTCGGGCGCGAATTATTATTATTCTTACGACCTTACCGGGGAATTCACCCTGATGCAGCGCACGGGCAATGCCTACACGCTCCCCGTCGAAACTCCCGGACAGACCACCGTTTATTTCAAGGCGGTCAGCGGCTCCGGTATCGAGAACCTTTCCACAGGCTACCTCACTAAAATAGACCCCGCCACGCCTACGGCGACCGTTTCGGCGCGCGACGCTGCGGGAGCGGTGATACGCTCCGCGGGTACGGCGGCGGGCTCCGGCTACCGCGTGGAATACGCGAGCGACTCCGTGACCTTCACGCTCACCAATTCTTCCGAGCAACAGACCGGCAATACCGTTTCTTATTATTACAGCACCGACGGCGTGGAATTTACGCCGCTCACCGCTACCAACAATAACTACACGCTCACTCTTTCCAACGCTGCGGGCGCCGTCGTTCACGAGACCTATTATTTCCGTCTTACAGCGCTTTCGGGACTTACGGACACTACGGAATTCACCGTCACCGTGCTCGACAGCAGTTTCTATACAAATATGGAGATAGGGGAAACCAACCCCAACGCCGCGGGCTGGCTGCGCGAAACCGTCAAGGTATATTTCACGATGCCCGCGGTGCTCGGCACGACCGACGAATACGAAATACGTTCGATGGTGACCGGCGACGCTTCTTCCGAGAAGATAGAGAACGCCGTCGTTACGGACGGCGCTCCCGCAGGCTACGTCAAGTACGAAGTCACGATAGACCGTATTCTCAACGGACAGAGCGTAACCTTCAACGTCTACGATAAGGCGCGAAACAAAGTGGACGTCTATATGGGCGAAAACAAAACTCCCGTTACCGACGAGTCCGGCGCGACGATACCGCTTCGCACGGGTGTGCTCAAGCTCGACACCACCGTGCCTTCGGCGACGGTAAGAGCCACGATCAACGGGTCCGATATAGAGCTCGGAGCGACAGACTGGTCGGCGGGCGAGGTGCTCATCACCATCACTCCCGAAATACCCGTGTCCGGCGTCAACTGCTATCCCATGATAGGCGGCAATCCCTCCGTCACGCCCATGACGATGAACGGCGGTGTATTCTCGACGATAGTGGACGTTTCGGGCGTATACGCGTTCAGACTTACTTCCGGCTCCGGAGTAAGCAAGGATTATTCGGTTACCGTCAATATCGACTCCAATCCTCTCGAAGGGCAGGGGTTCAGCGCTTATACCGTGGATAAAGACGGCAACAAGATAACCGACGTCGATCTTACCGACGACGCTCTGCTCGTGGCAAACGATATCCGTATCGTATTCGCCACCAACCAATCGGGGCACTTCGACATATATTACGCCACTTATACCGGCGACGCTCCGCAGCTTGACGAAAGCAGCTACAAACTTTATGAACACGCCGAGGGCGAGGACCCCGACAGTATCCTTATAAGAATGCCCGAGGAAGACAGCGGTTTCGGCACCCTCAAATATGCTTTTATTCTGAAGAGCAAAGCACAGAATTCGGCTGGCGAGGTCACCCCGCTCAGTCCTCAATACATATCGGTGCGTTACGACGTGCGCGACTTCGACATCACGGTTGCCACGAGCGCGACGGGCGGACAGAGCGTATGGCAGGGCGTCGAGATTGAATTCAAAATCGCACCCGACCCGGATCCTAGCGGCACGGCGCTTGAGGTAAAGACGTTCCAGTACCGGCTCGGAGCCGACGGCGAATGGCTTACCATTCCCGCCAAGGACGTTACGGGCGGCGTAGCGACGCTGGTATTCGGCGGTATCAAGCAGTACGTGAACGACGAGGAAGCGCAGAACGACACTGCGACCTCCGAAGCGTATATGAGCTATAACGGCTACATATATTTCCGCGCCCTTAACAGCGCGGGACACTCGAGCAACGTCCGGGAAGAATACGTGAGAGTGGACGTATCCACGCCCGATCCCCGTTACGCCATAGCGCAGGCGGCGGGCGAGACGGTACTCGATTCCTCGAACGGCAAATACGTGATTTACAGCAATCAAGCCGTGCGTTTCGCGATACCCGACGCCAACGTAAACGAGATATTCAATCAGAAAGCGCCTATTACCTATTATTACAGGGATCCCGGCACGGAAGAGGAAGTCGGAGATATTAACGAATGGACGAAACTCGGAGAGAACGGTATAGAACTCACTCCGAATAAAGATTACTGGATTTACGCGGAAAACGAAGTAGGTAAGGGCAGCGCGCTGTATAAGATAATCGTTCAGCGCGAAGGCTCTGCTCCTACCGCGACGATTTCGGGCGGCACGGAAGGCGTAGGCGGTGTGCTCGAATTCAACTGGACGGATACCGCGGTGGTACAGATACGCGCCACTTCCTCGACGCCCGTGTATTTCTGGTACAGCCTCAACGGCGGCGCGGAATGGATAAAGATTTCCGACGCGGCGACTCCCGTTTCGGGCGGAAACGTCAATAAGAACGTCACTTTCTCGGCTACGGAAGGTGCCGACGAATTCACCATACCCGGCAACAGACTGGATACCGTTACCTTCAAGATAACCAATCTTTCCGGCTCCGAGTACGTCATACCCAAGTCCGTCATAATAAGGATAGACAGTTCCTCGCCCGCATTCACCGTGGACTTCACGACGCCTTCTTCGGGCGTGATAGCTTCGAGCGCGTCCGACGACGGACTTACGGGACTCCAGCACTGGTATTCCGAAGCGATAACCGCAACCATTACTCCTTTGAGCTATAATCCCGGCGGCGTGGTTTATACCTACAGCCTCAGCGAAGCGGGTCCCTACGAAAACATGCGCACCAATATGTTCTCCACGGACGACCTCGTGGGCTTTGCCGGCAACGGCGAAGTGACGGTCTGGATACGCGCCGTGGCGAACGCCAACCTTTTAAGCGTGGTGCAGAGTTATACTCTGAAAGTAGATAAAGTCGTGCCCGAATTCGAGCTTACGGGACAGGCGAACAAAGACGGCGTAAGTAAAGGAAAGCTCACTTCGGGTACCTGGACCAATGCGGATGAGGTAGTCATTTCGCGCAGTACGAGTGTAGAGAACAAATCCGGCGTGACGTATACGTATTACCTTTCGGACAACCCCGGACAGTCCACGGTATGGACGGAAGGGCAGACCGTCACGGTGACGAAGCTCGCCACTCTGTACGTTACCGCGGTAAGCGGCGCGGGACTCGTGGTTGAGAAAACCTTCGAAGTCAAGATAGACAACGTAGCCCCGATAATCAACGCGGGCAACATAGTCAACAAGGTGGACGCGGTAAACATTTACGACGCCTACAAGTATTATATCGACCAGGTTATCACGTACACCGAGGACAACCTCAAGAGCGCGATGTACAACAATTTCCCGCTTTCTAACGGGCAGATAATCGCCACCAACACCGTAGACAACAGTAACGGCGGTTTCGTACATATCGTGGTAGAGGATATGGCGGGCAATAAAGCGGAACTCATATTCTATATGACGGTATTCGATCTCACCGTCAACAACATAGAATTGAGCGACGAACACCGCAAGCTGCTCGACAGGCTGGAATCCGATTTCGAAGCGGCGCAAAGCACGCTGACCTCAAGCCGTCGGCAATATTTCGCGACGCTCATTTCCCGTCTGAACGACCGTCTCGCGATGCTCGACAAGCAGGTCGAAGATTATCAGGGATATTTGAGGCGCATTAACGAGCAGACGAGTTTCGAGCTCCAGTCCGATTACGAAACGATGTATACGTACATCAACTATTTCATTTCGGAAGACGACCTTATCCGTTATCCCGAGTGGCAGCAGGAGAAGATCAAAGAGGGTATTTACGAGAGCTACTACAACAAACTTCTCTCCGAATACTATAAGCTCGACGCGCTTATGGCGGACGTGCGTTCGGTACAGAACAGCGTCATAGCGCTTCCCGCCACGAACGTAGTCGAAAAGACCGATTATCAGTCGGTGATACGCGTGTACAACGCATACGATTCGTTGTCGAGAGACCAGAAGACGGTATTCAGATCCAATTTGTATAACAAACTCATCGAACTCAAACGTATCTGCGAAGTATTGCTTTTACAGGACGACACGACGGGAATTTCGATAGACGGCGACAAACTTGTGGGCGAAACTACGGGCGTAATGCTCGAGGTGGTATCGTATTCCGCAGAAAGCGAACTGTTCATACAGGCGCAAACGACGTTATACAACATGCTTACCGCCAACGACCCGAGGAAGATACTGACCATCAATCAGCTTACCCTCACCGGTTACGGCTCGCAGTACGATACCGGCGAAGTGACGATTACGCTTCCCATTCCCGAGGATTATCAGAATTACGTGTATTTCGCCGTGTACAGGCTTAGCGCGGACGGTACGATCACTCCGGTGAGCGGCGTAAGACGCACGCCTGACGGCGCGGACGTGTATTTCACTTCGATGCAGCTCGATACCTACATTCTCGCGACGTCCGCCAACGTGGTGGTCCGCGAAGATCCGGCGAAGATTTACGGTTCGATAGCGGGTATCGAGATTGACGGCACGCTGCTTACCTACATCACATATTCCGTGGTGGGTATGTTCGTGATTTTCGTGGTCATCATAATCCTCGTCGCGCTCCGCAGAAGGAAGTTCCTGCAGAGCTACAACCGCGACCACAAGAAAGCGCTCGCGCGCCGCGGCATCACGCGGATACCGAAGGGCAATCCTCCGCCTCCGTCCAACCCCGCGCGCCCCGAAGAACGCGTCAGCCACGACCACAACGTCTATTATAAGAAATAATTTTATGCCGTGTATCGCGGGCGCGCCGCTTGCGCGCCTGCGCCCGATACAACTATATAAAAATATAATTTTAATCGGTAAAAGGAGGTACGAAATGACAATCGATGTAAAAACTTTGGCGTATGTCAATTTTTACGCGGCAATAGGCACTTTGGAGAAGTACGTCGAGTACGACGAAAAAGCGAAAGCGATTGCGGCGCAACAGGACATCGTTGTTAGATTCAACGTCAAAGGCGGACCGGACGGCGTCGTAGTGTTCAAGGACGGCAAAGTCAAAGTGCTCCCGTACGACGGCGAACGCAAAGTGGACATCAGTCTTTACTGCAGTAGCTGCGACCAGTTCAACAAGGTGGTTGCGGGGACCGCGATGCCTATCCCCACGAAAGGGCTTTTCAAAACTCTCGCGTTTATGGGTAAGCCCGAGAGCCCGTTCAACGTATTGACGGGGAAAATGGCGGAGATAATGCGTAAAAAGGAATTCGCTTCGCAGGAAGAAAAAGATCTGAGCACCAAACTTGCGTTCTACGCGATGGTGGCGGGTATTGCCGAAGTGGGCAATCACGATCCTATCGCGCGTTATGCGATGAAGCGTATACTTGACGGCGAAATCAGCCTCGGGATTAAAGACGAATGTTACGCTACTTTGGTTAAATCCGGCGGCAAAGACGACAAAGAAGCGCGCCTTACCTGCATTCGCAGGAAAGCGGATAACGGCAGGGCGTTCATGACTTTTGCCGATCTGGAGACCGCGAAAGGTCTTATAGACGGCGTATTGGATTCGATGGCGTGTATAAGCAGCGGGAAGCTCGACACGAGGGGACACATGCTTATGCTCGACAACCTCAACAAGATCCTCAACATAGTACCCAAGTATCTGGCATAGGAGGTGCAGAATGACTAAGACGTATACCTATGAGAACAATGTAAAAACAATGTTGCGCGCAGGTAAAGTTATACCCTGCGGCGTATACGGACACCTCGGTCCCGCCGAAGGCTGCATGATACCTTCCTCGGCGTATCCCTTCTTCCTCGAGAGAGCGAAGGGCTCCGAAATGTGGGACGTGGACGGTAACCGTTTCATCGACTATATGTGCGGATACGGACCGAACGTATCGGGCTATTGCGACGACGAAATAGACGCGGCGGCTCAGGCGCAGATACTTAAAGGCAACTGCACTTCGCTTCCTTCGCACGTAATGGTGGACTTTGCGGAGCTTTTGACCGCGACCGTACATAAGGACTGGGCGTTCTTCTGCAAGAACGGCGGCGACGTCACTTCTTTTGCGATAATGATTTCCCGTTATTATACCGGGAAGAAAAAGATCATATTCGTGAATAACTATTATCACGGCGTGGCGCCCTGGACGCAGAAGCCCGACACTCCCGGAACGCTGTGGGACGACTGCCACAACGCGTTGTACGTGGACTGGAACGATATCGAAGGACTCAAGAAGACGATAGAGGAGAACAAGGACGATATCGCCTGCTTTATCTCTACTCCTTATATGCACGGCAACTTCGTGGATAACGAGCTGCCCGCGGAAGGCTATTGGCAGGCGGTACGCAAGCTGTGCACCGACAACGGCATAATCCTCATCATCGACGATATCCGCGCGGGATTCCGGATGTCGCTCGAAGGCTCCGACAGATATTTCGGATTCGAAGCCGACCTTATCACCTTCTGTAAAGCGCTCGCCAACGGCTACAACGTCAGCGCCCTTTGCGGTAAGGAATTCCTTAAAGGCGCGGCGTCCACCGTACCGTACACCGGCAGCTACTGGATGAGCGCGGTGCCGTTTGCGGCGGGTATAGCGAACATCAATAAGCTCATCAGGAACAACGCCTGCGAACATTTCAAGGCGATGGGCGAAAGACTTATCGCGGGGCTTCACAAGACCGCGAAAGAATTGAACGTTCCGCTCATTTCTTCGGGACACCCCGCGCTGTTCTATCTGAGGATAGAGGACAAGAACAACAACTTCCTCATTCATCAGGAATGGATAGCGGAGTGCGTGAAGCGCGGCGTGTTCTTCACGAGCCACCACAACCACTTCATCAACCTGTCGCTTACTCCGGAGCTCGTGGACGAGACCGTGACGATAGCGAGCGAAGCTATGGAAGTGATGGTCAAGAACCACCCCGAGCTTTACAGATAAAGCCGCTCGGGCACGAAGGGGACGTGCGCTTATATGCGTATAAAGGCTCCCGTTCAGCGCAAAACGGGCAATCGTTTTGCGATTTAAGAACAAACGAATTACAAACCGCCGCACACCGTGCGGCGGTTTGAAAAGTAAAAAACCGTTGCGCGCAAACGTCTGCGCGTAGCGCAGTCAGAGGAAAAGATATGGAATATGTTTATATCGCAATAGCGCTGAACGCGGTGTTGCTCGCGGCGGTCGCGGCGCTCACGATAGCGGTCGCGAGGCTTGCGCGCGCCAAAGGAAACGGCGACGTGAAGTCGGTGGAGAACAGGCTTACCGCCGAGGCGGGCGCGATAAAGGCGACGGTCACGGCGGCGAACGAAGCTACGGCAAAGGCGTTGCAGGCGGGAATGACTGCTACTAACGAGCAGGTGATAGAGCGCGTCAAGGAAATGGCGCGCACTAACGAGCAGCGCATAGGGGAGATGAAGGTACAGCTCGGGGCGAGTCTCAAGGAGATGAAGGAGGAGCTCGAGAGGAGTCTCGGCAAGGTGCGCGAGGACAACGCGCGGCAGCTTGAGAGCATCCGCGGCACGGTGGACGAGAAGCTCACCAAAACGCTTGAGGAAAAGCTCACCTTATCCTTCAAAAACGTCTCCGATTCGCTCGACAAGCTGTATAAGAATTTAGGCGAATTGAAGGCGCTCGACAGCGGGATCACCGATCTCAACAAGATGCTGAACGGCGTTAAGACGCGTGGCAACTGGGGCGAAATGTCGCTCGAAGCGTTATTGCAGGAAATACTCATACCGCAGCAATACGAAAAGCAGAGCCGAATGGGCAGGCGCACGAAGGAGGCGGTGGATTTTGCGATAATACTTCCGGGCGCAAAGGACGACCGCGTGTATTTGCCGATAGACTCGAAGTTTCCCGCGGAAGACTTTCTGCGCATGGGCGAGGCGCTCATCGAAGGCAAGGCGGACGAATACCGTATGAGCCGCGACGCGCTTGCGCGCGCGATAAAGAGTCAGGCGGTGAGCATCAAGAACAAATACATTTCTCCGCCCGACACTACCGATTTTGCTATAATGTATCTGCCGATAGAGAGCCTTTACGCGGAAGTTCTGCGTATCGACGGGCTGGCGGAGGGCTTACAGCGCGACTACCGCGTGGTGGTGGCGGGACCTACGAATATCGCGGCGCTGCTCAACAGTCTGCGAATGGGCTTCCGCACGTTGCAGGTGCAGAAGAACTCCGTTGAGGTATTCAAGATACTTTCGGGCTTCCGCAAGGACTTCGAAACCTTCTTAAACGAAATAAACAGGGCGCGCACGCAAATGGAAACGGTGCAGAACACTTTGGAGAAGGCGGCGCAGCGCACCGATATCATCAAAAAGAAACTCGCAAAGACCGAGGGGATCGAGAGCGACTTCGACGACGGCGGCACGGGCGCTCCGGCAGGGCTTCCTCCGCTTATGTGAATGCGAACGCCGAAGAAAATTTCGCTCGGACGCTTTATCTATACGCGTAGAGAAGGCGGGGAAGCGCAACCGTTGCTTTAAAGAAGCGGAAAAACTTAACGATAATACCGAAAAAAACGCGCGCCGCGCGTTTTTTTATATCCGACAGGGGAACCCGCCTTCCGTTTTCCGTTAAAAAAGCGCCCGCTACCCTTAGGTAGAACGGACGCCTTTTAAGGGGGATTCGGTTGTTTATCGATAATTTAAACGGGTTACAGGAGCTCGATAAGTTTGAGCGCCCTTCTCAGAGCCAAGTCGGACGAGATCCTCAGCATGGCGGGAACGTCCGCATAACTCTTTTTGTCGGAGAGGTCTTTGAGCGGATATTTCTTGAGTTCTTCGCTCGCGGGATCGAGAGCGAGGTGCAACCTGATACTTTTGCCGATAATGCTTATTTTCGCTATCGCTTTGCGCCCGAGATTATAAGTGGCGCATTTTTTGCTGATGCGCTCGTGAACTTTTTTCTTCTGAAGCAGTGCCGCTTTGATGGCGTCGACAGTAGCCTTTTTGTCTGCGTCGAGAGCAGCATACTTTTCGGCGAACGTCTTGCTGGTGCCGTTGATCTCGAATTCAGCCATGATTGGGTCCTCCTGGTTTCTTTATTTCTTTTTCCCCAACGCGGAAGGTTGGTTTTTGGCGTTTTTGTCTGAAAAACGCCTTTTCCTGACTATAGAATAACACGAATAAAAATCGTTGTCAATAACAAAAAATTTTATCGTCGGATTTTGTCGGTTTTTGCGAAAAAACGGACATTTTCTCACGGGCAACGCGTTGCCCGTGAGAGCTTATCGCGTTTTAATCGAGAAAACGCCCGTTTTTTGTGAGCTGCGACAACGCTTTTTCGGGCGTTCGTACGCTGGCAATTTACGTGCGGCTGTGGTAGAATTAGGGGAGCGGAGGTGAATATGAAATTAGGAAAAATAAACCACATCGGCATAGTCGTAACCGACGCGCGGGAAGCGATGGCGCGTTATGGCAAACTTTACGGTATAAAGAAATGGTATAAGCTCGTGGCGGGGCCGATAGAACTGTACTACCGCGGCGAAAAAAGAAATTGCACCGTCGACCTTTATTTCGGCGGAAAGGGCAAGACGAAAATAGAACTCATCGAAACCCACGGCGATCCCAATATCTACACCACCTTTTACATAAACCGCGGCGAAGCCGTGCATCACTACCAGTATAACGTCAAGAATCTCGACGAAGCCGTGAAGGAATGCGAAGCGTTCGGTATGCGGGTATTCCAGCACGCTAAATTCGACTCGGCGGGCGCTACCGTGAGATACGCCTACGTCGGTATGAGCGAGGACACCGGCGCGATAGAGCTTATCGAGACGCGCGTGGGAGGACGCTTCGCGAAAGGGGATATCCCATTCGAAGTGGGATTCATGGGCGTTCTCACCGGAAATTACAAACGCGTGAAATAGCGCCGTAAAAGAAAAAACGGGCTACCGTAAATACATTCGCAGTAGCCGTAATTCCGGTTTTTCGTCGCCTTAGCGGGCAATGTTTTTATTCGAAATATATCGGAGAGGTGAGCGCGTAGGTGAATTCGGGCATCGGCTTGAACGCCTGATCGCGCATCATCAGATAGAGTCCCACGTTTAAGAAAAACAGCTTGAGTCCCTTGTAATGCGTTTTCACCTCGGCGCGCACGAAGCCTTTGCCGCGCACGGGAACTTCCACTTCGTAGTCGCCCGTCTTCTTCGCGGTGTATTCGTACATTACTCCTTCGGCGTCCTTTATGTACAGCGTGTGGTTGCGGCGCAATTTTTTTACGCTGACTTTCACCGTTTCGTTCCCGGTGAAGGGGACGGTGTCCCCGAGCCTCGCCTCGCCCGAAGTCATATCGACGAATGTGTCGTTTATTTTGTCCGATACGCTGGTGCGCCCTTCTTTAACGGCTTTAAGAATGTCTTCGGGCGCGCGGCTTTCGGCAAGCACGTAGGTCACGGGATTGCCGAGAAAGTCCGTCACCACGTAGTCGCGGTGATAGTCCGAGCCGCCCACCATGGGAAGTTTTTCGCCCTTCACGAGCCTCGAGTGCCACCATTCGATACAGCGTTGGTTGTCGGGGCGCATTACGCCGTTCCATATTTCCACGCAGTCCTCGTCGAGTCCTTCGAGAGACCATTTCCAAGGGCATTTGGTGCACAGCGGGTGGTTAATCGATACGAGCGCGCCGTTACGCCGCGCTTCGTCGCGTTTCTCTTTCCATTCCTCGAGCGATTCCGCTATGAAGGAGCCCGAATAGGGCTTGTGCACTCCCCACAGATTGGAGTGCCCCGTAGGGTAGGTGAGCTCCACGCCGTATATCATCGTCAGCCCTTTACGCATGGGCAGATTGCCTATCACGGTACGGTTATGGTCGGTCATTATAAGGAATTCCAGTCCCTTTTTAACGGCTTTGTCCGCTATCTCTTCGTAGGTGAAGCTGCCGTCGGAATTGTTGGTGTGACAATGGGTGTCGCCCGCATAGAAACGGCGTTCCTTGCCGATGAATTCCAGTTCGAATTCGACGGTCACTTCGTCGGATATCATTCTGCCCGCGCCGAATACGACGTCCCACGTTCCCTGCGGCTTACGCGGTTCGTATCCGGTGGGAGCGTAATATTCCGATATTTCCACCTCTTTCACCGCGTGTCCGCGGGTGCCGATGTCTCCGTTCGCGTCGGTCAGTACGAGATCTATCTCGTTTTCCCATTCCTTGCCCGGGACCTTTACGGGATAATAATCGTACCGCACGATCACGCGGTCGGTGCCTTCGGGTATTTCCACGGAGTTGTGATAGTACAATTTGTCGTCGCTTTTGCGTATTACGAATTTATCCTGAAAGAGCTTTGCCATAGCTTCCTCCTCGGCGTGATATATAAAATGATAACACGCTGCCTAAAAAAAAGCAAGAGGGGCGTTTTTTACAGGAAATCGTAGGCGGTACGGATATTTCGGGGAAACGGCGAAAGCGCCCGCGCGTAAAGACTCAAAGAGTGCCGCGCACGGAAGCGCCCGAAGTACATTCGAAGGCGCTTTTCACTTCCTTATCGGAGGCGTTTAAAAGAGTAAGGGCTTCTTCGGGAGTACGCAGAACTGCGCCGATAAGGACGTTTTCGTCTTCGCAAGCGGCGGCGCAGAGAAGCTGCGGATTGTATAGTTCGAAACGGCAGGCAGAGAGGCGAATCCTGCGCAGGGCGAATCTTCTCCCCGCATAGTCGGTAAGGACATCGCAGGCGGGTGCGGGGCAGCGCTCGCAGACCTTGCCGTAGGGGCAATAGCCGAGATCCATGACTTTGACGTCGCCGCGGGCAAAAACGTACCCGCCCGCGTTCAGCTCGCGTATTTCCTTCAGCGAAAGTTCCTTCGAGAAAGCGAATCCCTCGGTAAATTTCGTAACCTCCGCTATATCGGCGCCGTTGGTGAGGTTGAAGCCCGTACCCGCGAAAAGTTGAACGCCTAATCTTTCGGCAAGCTCCTTAGCGGCGAGATTTTCGCCGTAGACGCCGTCGAATCCCTCTATGCGGCGGGCAACGATGCTTTCGTCCGCCGAGGTAAGCAGTGCGGGAACGTAAAGGTATTTTTCTCTGCCGTCCGCGTCTGAGAAGAAGCGTTCGAAAGCGCGTTCGTCGTTGTAATCGGAGGGCGCGAATATCGCCGTAAAGTGGCGCGCCTTCGGCGCGAAAGAGAAATCTTCGGCGATGACGGCGAGCCCGCCGCCGCTTTTGGCTGTATCAGAAACGGGTATGGGAAGGGGCGCCGAAGGCGTATTGCGCTTCGTGAAAGCCGCGAAAAGGGCGGCGTACAATTCCCTTCTGAGCGCGTTCAACACGGAGCGCGGAGCGAAGACTTCGCCCCCGATTTCCGTTTCGGTATCGGGAAAATAGGGGTAATTGTCGGTCTTTAAAAATATCTCTTTTACTTCTTCCGAAGTAAGGGCGCGGCTTGTTGCGGCGCCGAGCGGCATGGGCGTGGCGCGCTCCACGGTAACGCCTGCGTATTCTGCGCGGGCAACTGCCTTTTCGCCGGGCGCCGCGCGGAAATGTACGGATATTTTTTTAAGCGGTTTCTTTGACGAAAGGACGGCGTTCAAGCGTACGTCGGTGGTTATTCTCACGCTGTCTCCGCGCCTTACGTCGCCCTTAGCGATGACGAGCGAGCAGTCCTTGCCGCTATTTTCACAGACCGCGTTCGCCGTCTCGCGTTCGCCGCGCAGAATCTTGAAGCAATCGCCTTTTTCGAAGTTTCGGTTACCCGAAACCGATATGCGGTTTCCTTTTACCGCGATAACCTTGCCTACATATTCTCCGATATGCCCTTGAGCGTAACGCGACAGGAAGGCGTCGTCCTGTCCGAAGGCGAGACCTTCCGTATAGTCTCCGCGGTTATAGGCGCGCATAAGCGCGCTCTTTTTTTCGGGGGAGGATTTGCCGTAATCGAGTATTTCGCGGTAGTAGTCTACCGCCGCGGCGACGTATTCGGGGCGGCGCATTCTGCCTTCTATTTTGAAAGAGGTTACTCCCGCCGCCGCAAGCTCCCCGATCCGTTCGCCCACGCAAAGATCTGCTGTGGAGAGGGCATAACTCTTTTCGCCGCCGAGAACGTACTCCCGTCTGCAGGGTTGTTTGCACCTGCCGCGGTTGCCGCTCGCGCCGCCCGCGAACGAGGACATATAGCACTGCCCCGAAAACGCCGTGCAAAGCGCGCCTTGTACGAAGGCCTCCGTTTCGCAAATTTCCGATATCGCTTTAAGCTCCTCAAGAGGGGTTTCGCGCGCCGCTATCACCCGAGAAAAGCCGTAGCTTTTCGCTACGCGCGCGCCCGCCGCGTTGTTCACGCCCGCTTGAGTGGAGAGGTGCAGTTCGCACCCCGGGCATCTTGCGCGAAGCGCGGGCGCGAGAAAAACGTCCTGCACTATCAGCGCGTCCGCTCCCGCGGCGTACGCTTCCTTAGCGACGTCCAGATATTTTTCGAGTTCGTTTTGTTTGATTACGGTGTTTAGCGCGACATAGACCTTAACGCCGCAAAAGCGGGCGTATCCGATATAATATCCGAGTTCTTCGAGCGAAAAGTTTTCCGCCGAAGCGCGCGCCGAAAAATCGCTTACGCCGAGATATACGGCGTTCGCGCCGTAGGCGATCGCCGCGTAAAAAGAGGCTTTGTCGCCCGCGGGAGCGAGCAGTTCGCAGTCCTTGAGCGCTTTCATTACGATTTCCTGCGCAGTATGTCGCCCGCTTCAAGCGGGAAAGGCACGTCCATATAGAGCGTTTCCTGCACGAGCTTCGCGTCGGTTACCGTTTCGCCCGATTCGTTCGTCATTTCGCCCACCGCGAAAGTACGGTTGAAATTTTCGCCCGGCGAAAGCACTTCGAGAATATCGCCTTTGCGGAAGCGGTTGCGCATTTCGACTACGGCTTTGCCCCGCGCGTACCCCTTGACCGCACCCACGAATTCGTATGCGCCCGCGTGCTGTCCGCTCAAGTAACTCACCGTGTTTGCGTTGGCGCCGTCGAAATAGGCTTTCGTGTAGTCGCGGTGGGTGACTTTGAGCGTTTCCGCTTCGTACAGCTCTTGCGAAGGGATTTCGCCGTAAGCCGCGTATTCGTCTATCGCCCGTCGGTAGGCGTTCACCACGGTGGCGAGATAATATTCCGATTTCATTCTGCCTTCTATCTTGAAGGACTTTACGCCCGCTTGCGCAAGACGCGGAATTTCTTTGAGAAGGTTGAGGTCTTTGCTGTTCAGAATATATGCTCCGCGCTCGTCTTCGACGAGCTCCGCGCTTTCGTTGCGCGCAGTCTCCGTTATCTTGTAATGCCATCTGCACGCCTGCACGCATTCGCCGCGGTTGCCGTCCCTTCCCGCAAGATAATTGCTCAAAAGACACCTTCCCGAATAGCTTATGCACATCGCGCCGTGTACGAATACTTCGATCTCCGTATCGGGATTGAACGCCGTTATTTCGCTTATTTCGTTGGCGGTAAGCTCACGCGCGAGCACCACGCGCGAAATGCCCTGTTCCGCCCAGAAACGCACCGCGTATTTGTTGAGCGTGTTGGCTTGCGTAGAAAGATGCAACGGAAGCTCGGGCGCGACGTTTTTCGCAAGCGCTATAAAGCCCGCGTCCGTTACGAGCGCGGCGTCGGCGCCGATCCTTTCAAGAAACTTAAAATACTTTTCCGCTTCGGGGAAATCGGAGTTTTTCGGGAAAATATTGACCGTTACGTACACTTTCGCGCCTTTGGCGTGCGCGAATTCCACAGCTTTACGAAGTTCGTATTCGTCGAGATTGTCGGCGTAGGCGCGTAACGAAAATTCTTTGCCGCCGACGTACACGGCGTCCGCTCCGTACAGGAGCGCCGTTTCCAGTTTTTTGAAACTCCCCGCCGGGGCGAGCAATTCGGGCTTATTCATAGAATTTATTTTGGCATAACCGAGGTAAAAATGCAACAATTTATGATATACTGTAGAGGAATAAGGCTCTTACGGCGCTTCGCGCCGCGAAGAAGGAGAGGATATGCTCAAAAGTTTCAGAATAGGACATTTCACGGACGAAGCGCTCGGAACGGGCGTGACGGCGATAATCTGCGACAAAGGCGCAACGGGCGGAGTATCCGTGCGGGGCGCCGCCCCGGCGACGAGGGAAACGGACCTTCTCGACCCCCAAAAATCCGTCGAAAAGGTAAACGCCGTAGTTTTGTCGGGTGGGTCCGCGTTCGGGCTCGAAGCGGCTTCGGGCGTGATGCGCAGGCTGTACGAAGAAGGCGTGGGCTACGACGCCGGAAAATACAAGGTGCCGATAGTTGCGGGCGCGTCGATATACGATCTCGAATACAAGGAATTCGCTTTCCCCGACGCGGAAGCGGGCTATAAGGCGGCGTGCGCCGCAGAAGCGGGGAATTTTACGGGCGGCGCGACGGGAGGCGCCGCGGGCGCCACGGTAAGCAAGCTGCTCGGGCAGGATTACGCCGTAAAGACGGAGCTCGGAGTGGCTACTTATTCGCTTAACGGCATAGAGATTGCGGTCATATCCGTGGTAAACGCGTTGGGCGACGTGATAGGCGCGGACGGCGGGATAATAGCGGGCGCTAAGGCAAGCGACGGAAGTTTCGTCGACATGCAGAAAATAATGAGCGCGGGCGGCGTGGAGCCGAAGGCGACAAACACCACTGTAAGCTGTATTCTCACCAACGCCGCGCTTACGAAAACGCAAGCCAATATTCTTGCGGACCTGGCGCACGACGGTTACGCGAGGGCGTTGCGACCGGTGCACACGTTATTCGACGGGGACGCGGTATTCGCGCTCGCTTCGGGCGAAAAGAAGGTGGAGTTCAATATTCTTACCGCGATAATACCGGAGCTTACGGCGGCGGCTATAAGGGCGTCCGTAACGGGAGCGGCGGGCGAAAGCCGCAGGATCAGTCCCGTGCTTTTCGGCATATTCCAGAAAATGTGGAAAAGGTGATATTCAATTATATTTATTGCGTTTATTCCGCTTGACAGCGAAAGCCGGTTTAGACTAAATTATATAATACTTACCCGAGTTAAAGCGCGTGCGTACGCGTAAGGAGCGGTTTTTATGAAAATGAAAGAGCTTTTCGGCAGTCTGGTATTCAACGAAGCGGTGATGGCGGAGCGCCTGCCTGCCGAGACCTACAGGGAATTCCTCAAATGTATCGACGAGGATCGCGCGCTTTCCAGAGAAGCGGCGGACGTTATCGCGGGAGCGATGAAGGACTGGGCGATAGAGAAGGGCGTAACGCATTATACGCACTGGTTCCAGCCGATGACGGGGATGACCGCGGAGAAGCACGACAGTTTCATAACGCCCGCGCCGGGCGGCAGCGTGACGATGGAGTTTTCCGGCAAGGAGCTCATCAAAGGCGAACCGGACGCTTCGAGTTTCCCTTCCGGCGGCTTGCGCGCCACGTTCGAAGCGCGCGGCTACACCAACTGGGACCCCAGCTCCTATGCTTTCATCAAGGACGGTATCCTCTGTATCCCCACGGCGTTCTGTTCGTACACGGGGGAAGCGCTCGACAAAAAAACGCCTTTGCTCCGTTCCATGGAAGCGCTCGACAAACAGGCGCAAAGGGTACTGCATCTCCTGGGCAGGACGGAAATACACAAGGTATTCCCTACGGTAGGCGCGGAGCAGGAATATTTCCTCATCGACAAAAAGGATTACGACAACAGAAAAGACCTTAAGTATACCGGAAGAACGCTGTTCGGCGCGCGTCCGCCGAAAGGGCAGGAGCTCGAGGACCATTATTTCGGACCCGTGAAGCCGCGCGTCGTAAGCTATATGAAAGAGCTTGACGAGGAGCTGTGGAAGCTCGGAGTGCTTGCCAAGACCAAGCACAACGAAGTGGCGCCGTCGCAGCACGAACTCGCGCCTGTATTCTGCACGGCGAATATCGCCGCCGACCACAATCAGCTGACGATGGAAATAATGAAGAAGGTAGCAAGCCGCCACGGTCTGGTCTGCCTCCTGCACGAAAAGCCTTTCGCGGGCGTGAACGGCTCCGGCAAACACAATAACTGGTCGCTTTCCACGGATACGGGGCTTAATCTTCTTAATCCCGGCAAAGAGCCGTACAACAATTCGCAGTTTCTGCTGTTTTTGTGCGCGGTGATAACGGCGGTGGACGAATATCAGGATTTGCTGCGCATAAGCGTGGCAAGCGCGGGAAACGATCACCGACTGGGCGCGCACGAAGCGCCTCCCGCGATAATATCGATGTATCTCGGAGGAGAACTGACTTCGATATTGAGCTGCATAGCCGAAGGGAAACCTTATTGCGGCACGGCGCGCAACGATCTCGAAACGGGCGTGCATATCCTTCCTAAATTCCATAAAGATTCCACCGACCGCAACAGGACGTCGCCGTTTGCGTTCACGGGGAACAAATTCGAATTCCGTATGCCCGGCTCGTCTTTGTCGATATCGGAGCCCAACCTTGTGCTCAACACCATAGTGGCGGACGTGCTTATGCGCTTTGCGGACAAACTCGAAGGCGCGATGGATCTTGCGGGCGCTATACGCGAAATCATTCGCGAAACGTATACCGAGCACGGAAGGATAATATATAACGGAAACAATTATTCCTCCGAATGGGTGTCCGAAGCGAAAAGAAGGGGACTCCTTAACCTCAAAAACACGGCGGAAGCGATACCTTACTTTTCGACGGAGAAGAATATCGGGCTGTTTGTGAGACACGGAATATTCACAGAAGCTGAGATACATTCGAGGCAGGAAATATTCTACGAAAACTATTGCAAAGAGCTGTCTATCGAAGCGCTGACGATGCTCGATATGGCGCGCAGAAATATTCTTCCCGCGGTGCTCCGTTACTCCTCCGATCTTGCGGAAGCGTCTGCGCGGTTCACGAATATAGGGCTGGAATCGATATGCGCCGCGGACGCGGCGAAGGTGGGCGCGTTGTATTCCGAAGGCATCACGCGCGCGGAAGCGCTCGACGTCAAACTCAATAAAGCGCATAAATACGGTTTAAGCGCGAGAGCGGCGAAGATATACGCGAAGGAAGTTATACCCGCAATGGAAGCGTTGAGGAAAGTCGCCGACGAAGCGGAGCTTATCACCGAAGCCACATACTGGCCTTTCCCGACCTACGGGCAGATTTTGTTCGGGGTGATTTAGGGGACTTTTTGCGCGAAAATTTAACTATAAGGAGTAAGCGTTCCGAGATAGCATCGAGGAACGCTTTACTTTTGCCCTTCGTATAACTCTTTCTTATAAGGATAAAGATATATGCGCAAAAATTCCCCGTAAAAATCACCCCGAACAAAGCCGCTCGGCGGCAATCTTTTGCGCCCTTTCGCTCAAAGACTTAAATTCCCCGTATACCTTTGGTCACATACTCTTGTATGTTCCCGTCGGAACTTTGAGCGAAATCATCGCAAAATCTTTGCCGCGGAGCTGCCATAGGTCGCTATATGTTTTGTATCGGGGATATGTACCTCGTTTCCTTTCAGAGTGTAGTACGCAGAGCAGCATAAGGTTACGTTTCTCGATCGGGCTTGCACCCGATACAAATATCGTGTATATCCGTCCGCAACGATATGCGTAAGTAAACTTCCGCTACCGTTGCGTGCCGTATATCGCCGCACAAAGCGCGGCGCAAGTCCTTATTTTGTATATTTCGGTTGCTTTCGAAGGAGTTTGTTTGCAGATACGTTTTTGTTTTTTTTATAAGGTTGCGGAGCTACTTCACATCGCTATTCATTTTGTATCGGAGCTATGCGGCGCGCGGAGGGCGAAATTCTCGCGCAAAATTTAACTATAAGGAGTAAGCGTTCCGAGATAACATCGAGGAACGCTATTCTTTTAGGTTGCGCCCGCCTACCCGGACGGGCGCGCCATCAGGTTGCGGCTACCTGACGGATAGCCGCGCCCTTAAACACCTTGCGGAAACGTCTTTTCGTCCACTTACGTCGGGAGTGTCGCTCGATGCAGTATTGCAATCTTCGCTCCTACCCTCGTAATTGAACGAAAATCCTGTTCCCTCAGGCGCAAAATGCGCGATATATCTATCGATTATTATTCGGATATTTAATTTTATCTACCATATCTAACGTAATGCTTTCTCAACGTACTCGGCACCCGAGAAAGGCGGATTTTTGTCGAGGCTCAAGGGTACGAGTGAAGAACTACGGTTCCGTGTCGAACGAGGCTCCCGTAGAGTATCGGCAAAAAGACGCTTTCG
>CALVOD010000013.1 GCA_944350065.1 uncultured Clostridia bacterium | reverse complement strand
ATTTATTCGCAAAACAACAGTTTTGCGAATAAATAGAGTATAGGGGAGTTCAGATTTTGGAAATTTACCTTTGATTTTCGGTAAAATCTTAAAAAACGCATTTTTTGCGTTTTTCGGAAAATCTATTCGTAAAATTCCGACTCGATTTCCCGTAGATCCCGTTCGGCATAGATTTTATAAATGCGTTCGTAAAAATTTTTTGCAACTTTTAAATCCGGTTCCAGACGGCTGACGTCGGTTTCGAAAAACATTTTGTTTAGGATTTCCGGCTTTACGTCGGGCGACCTTGACGAATTATTTTTTACGATATCCGTTCGACCTGTAGAATGCGTTCAGAGCTCGCGACTTAAAAAATCCGGACCGTTTTTTGAGCGATTTTATAATCGATTTTCGCGTGGCGCGTCCGTTAGCCGTCAGCGTTTCGGCGTATCGAATTATACGATCTGATTCAGACGCCCGCGGCAGCCGATCCGAATTTGTTTTATTATAGGTTTAGTTAAAGCACGCGGTTGCGGCTTGTCGGAAGGTTCGACGATAACTTCTTTATTCGGATTAAGCCGTAGAATGCGTTCAGAGCGTTTGGAAAAGAATTTTTACTTATTTTCCCGAACGTTTTTTGAACGCATTTCGCGTTTTATTCAATTGCTTTATCCTTATATATGATTATTCCCGTATCGCAACGCTTTCAACCGCAATTACTTCCGATTTAAGCCTTTCCGAAACGAGAATTTTTCGTACGAATTACAAACCACGGTTCTCGACTCGGCGAGTTTTTCCGCAAGCAAATTTAAGCATACGAGACTTTATAGCGGATTTGTCTACCATAATATAAATCCATAAAAATTATTTGCGGCAACTGTGAAAAGCTTACGGCTCGAAACTCGTATTCGTGAATTTACCATACGATAAATCTAGGTATCGGAAATATTCTTTATTTGCGTTTTTAAGGTTTGTTTATTGTTTTTTTGCTTTTTTATTGTAAATAATCGGCATTTGTGCCCGAAATCCCGTTTTCGCTATAAAAAAATAATCGGCAAAACCCGATATATTCACTCGAAAATCTTATTTTCGTGTAAATTTTTACGTTTCACCGATTACGTTATTATTATGAACACACAGCAAAAGTTTATACGCAAAAATTAAAAAAATTATCCGAGAAATTTTAATTCGAGTTCCCCTATCGGAATTTATTCGATTTTTTTAAAAAAACGGCAAAAACCGTCTTTTAAGCATTGTTTTAGGAATATAAGGCTTGTATTTCAGAGTTTAAGAATGCGTTTCAGGCACTCCGCAAGCGCAATTTTACAGTGTTGATACGTCAGACCGCCTTGCAGATATGCGATATACGGCTCCCGTACCGGCGCGTCGGACGACAATTCTATCGAGGCGCCTTGAACGAACGTGCCTGCCGCCATTATGACTTCGTCGTCGTATCCAGGCATAGCCCAAGGCTCGGGCGTGGCATAGGATTCCACGGGCGAAGCGTACTGTATTCCCTGTATAAACGATATCATAGGCTCGCGAGCGTTGAACTTGACGGAACAAATAATGTCGCGCGGCATTTCGCCTTTGGCGGGTTTAACGTCGTATCCGAGTATATTCAACGCGTTAGCCGCAAGAATGGCGCCTTTCAACGAGCTTGCGACTACCGACGGCGCAAAGAACAAGCCCTCGAAAAACGGCATATACGATTGGTAATACGAGCCGACCTCCGTACCTATAGACGGCGCGGTAAGTCGGTATCCTATACGTGTGACGGCGGCTTCTTTTCCCGCGACGTATCCGCCCGTAGGCGCCAGCCCGCCGCCCGGATTTTTGATAAGCGAGCCCGCTATAACGTCGGCGCCCGCTTCGGTGGGCTCGATTTTTTCCACAAATTCTCCGTAACAATTGTCTACGAGAACGGTTACGCCCGCATACGCCGCGTGAAACGCTTTTGCCGCTTCACCGATTTCTTCAACGCTCAACGCGTCGCGCCAGGAATATCCGCGAGAGCGCGTGATCATCACTACGGCGGGTTTTTCCTTACGAACGTATTCGGAGACCGCTTCTACGTCTATTTTATCGTTTTTAAGAGGAAATTCTTTGTAACCGATACCGTAATCGCGCAACGAGCCGTTATTTTCTCCGCTTATTACCTGCCGCAGCGTATCGTAAGGCTCGCCCGTTGCGCCTACAAGCGTGTCGCCCGCTTTCAGCAATCCGAACAGCGCAACCGTCAGCGCGTGTGTGCCCGAAACGATATTGGGCGATACGATGGCTTTCTCCGCGCCGAAAACTTTGGCGAATACTTCCGCGAGTTTTTCTCTGCCTGCGTCGTCGTAGGCATATCCCGTTGTGGGATTGAAATGATGATAAGATACCTTGCATTCGCGGAAAGCGTCGAGAACTTTTTTCTGATTGAATACGGAAACTTCCTCGTCAATATACCTGAACTGCGTTTCAGCTTCGGCTTCGGCTTGCCTTAATATCTCGCTAACTGATACCATATATAATTTATTTCCTTATATATATTTAATAGTTTTGATTATTTGAACTTACTGATTTTTTTGCCTTTAATATAAGGCGTTTTCTCTATAAGCTCGAGGATTCTTGCGGGATCCGCGCGGAATTCAGCCGCGGATACCTTCACTGCAAACGCCTTGTAGCGGTTATTGAACCACGTTTCTTGCCGTTTGGCGTAGGCGCGCGTATTCGTTACGATGCGCTCGCGAACTTCGTCGAGCGTAATTTCGTGCGCGAAATACGCTTCCCATTCCTTATATCCTATCGCCTGCATCGACTGCATAGAAAAATCGCAACCGTCGTCTATAAGCGCTCGGACTTCGTTTTCGAGTCCTTCAGCAAACATCGCGTCTACGCGTAAGGCTATTTTCTCGCGCAGCACGGCGCGGTCTTCGGTCAAAATAAAAAATTTGAAAGGCTCTATCGGTCTGAGCTCGGCGCTCTGCGCGGAAACGGGTTTCCCCGTATTGAGTACGACGTACAGCGCGCGAAGCACGCGCACCGTATTGTTGTGATGAGTCTTTTTCGCCGTTACGGGATCGAGCGACGCAAGACGGGAATGCATATATTCCGAACCGCGCGCCTCGAGTTCGCTTCTGAGCTCTGACATCAGTTCGGCGTTTTCGCTTCCGCTCCCGCCGTATTCCATATTATATAATAACGAATCAATATATAAGCCCGTGCCTCCGACCACGACCGCCTGCTTACCGCGCAACGTGACGTCTTTGATCGCCGCCGAAGCCAAAGCGCGGTAATCGACTACGGTGAACGGCGTTTTGGGAGAAACCACGTCTACCAAATGCAGTTTAACGCGCGTTGCGGTATCTTTAGCCGTGCCGATATCCATTCCGCGATAAATCTGCATGGAATCTGCGGAAACTGTTTCGCCGCCGATATCGAGGGCGAGTCTTTCCGCGAGCGCGCTTTTTCCCGTTGCAGTTGCGCCGCCTACGATTATCATACTTTTCTCCTGAAAAGTTTTTCGAATTCGTACCGACTGTATACTATAGCCGTAGGACGTCCGTGAGGACATTGAAGCGGCATTTTACCCGCCGCGAAATAATCCATAACGAGCGCAATCTGTTCTTCGCTCATTTCGTCGCCGCCTTTAATCGCCGCCTTACAGGCTGCCGAAGCGAGTTTATTGCGGCTGAACGCCTGCTTAGCCGGCAATTTACCCGAAACAAGCCCTTCCGTAACTTCCGCCATCATAACGCCGATATCGACCTCGCCGAGCGTCGCGGGAACCGTGGAAATCTTAACGGCGTTCCTTCCGAATTCTTCCGTTTCGAAACCGCAGGATTTAAGTTCATCTCTGAATTCCGCAAAAGCCGCCGCGGTTTCCGCGGTAGTTTCGTAAACGTAAGGCAGCATCAACGGCTGAACGGCGACTTCTTCGGAGGCGAGCTCGTTCATAAGCTCGTCGAATAAAATACGTTCGTGCATTGCGTGCTGGTCGATGAAAAGCACTTTATCGCCGCATTCGATAACGAGATACGTGTTGAAAAGCTGTCCTACCGCACGGTACGCTTTCGCTCCGTTTACGGCGGCGCTCGAAAGGAAACTTTCTTGTTCCGCTTCCTTACTCTTTGCGGAAGCTGCGAACGCTTTATCGGTTTCGGTACGGCTTACGGGCGCCTGCGTATGCGGAAGCGTTATCGGCTTCGTCTCGCTAAGCACCGATGCGGACGGCTCGTTGAATTTCAATTTCGTCGTCGCGTCGGACGCGTTTCCGCGTACGAGTTTAAGGGCGTCTGCAAGGCTCATCGCAGGCTGTTCGGGCGCTTTAGCAGTTTTTTCTTCGGAAAAAGTCGGTTGAGTCTTATAAGACTTTATTTCTTTACCCGCGGCGCCTTCGGCGCCGTAAGAGCCCCCCGTCGTATCCGCGCCTTTATCGAACAGATTGTCGGTAAGCAGCGCTCCGCGCGTCCTTTCTTCGTATGCGTCGAGAGCTTCCTTTACGGCGTGGTATACCGCGGAGTAAACTTTACGCGCGTTACCGAAACGAACTTCTTTTTTATTGGGATGGACGTTGACGTCCACTTCGTCGAACGGCATCACGATATTGAGAACGTATATCGGGAAACAACGGTTCATGAGGCGCTCGCCGTACGCATTCAGCACAGTGGCGGAAACGGTCTGATCGTACACTATACGTCCGTTGATAATCAGAGTTTGTTGCGTTCTGTTGTTCTTGAAAACGGCGGGCGAACTCGTATATCCCGTTACCGATATTCCGGACGAGTTAGGAATTTCTTTAATTTCGATAAAATTATCCACAATTTTAGGCATGAACACGGCTTCGACTGCGCTCCGCATACCTTCGCCCGAAGAAGAATACACCAAATCGCCGTCGGCAAAATATTCGATAGCCACGTCGGGATTGGACAATATGAACTGCATAACGTAACGCGTTACATAGCTTTCCTCGGTCGTTTTGGAAGCAAGGAATTTATAGCGCGCGGGGGTGTTGTAAAAAAGATTTTTCACCTTAACGCAGGTTCCCGTATTGCAAGCGGCGTCCGATACGGTTATTTTGCCGTCTTTCGATTTCAACAGACTTCCGCAGTCATCGTCCGCGTAGCGGGTAAGTATTTCAAGCTCCGACACGGCGGCGATCGAAGCGAGCGCTTCGCCGCGGAAGCCGAGCGTGGATATCGTCAAAAGATCGTCCGCTTCGCTTATTTTGCTCGTAGCGTGCGCAAGTATCGCCTTTGGCAATTCCGATTTTTCTATACCGCACCCGTTGTCGCTTACTTCTATATATTTTACGCCGCCGTCCTCTATTCTGACGGAAACCGACGAAGCTCCCGCGTCAACGGCGTTTTCGATAAGCTCTTTTACTACGGAAGCGGGGTTTTCGACGACTTCTCCCGCCGATATCCTGTTATATACGCTGCTGTCAAGTACGTTGATCTTCATTTTCGTATCTGTTATGTTAACAATTTATTTTTCTTATTTCTTTTTGCGCTTTTTGCCGTCGTTTTTAACCATTTCTTTTAAGTTCGACAAAATGGTAAGCGCCTGAATGGGCGTTATGGATTCGCAATCGGTATCGTTCAGCACGCCCGATATCGCGGAATATCTGTCGTCCTCGGGGAAAAGCCCTATCTGATTAGATATGACGGCGTCCTCACCGGGCATAGCGGTCACCTTCTCGCGCATACTACCGTCGGAAGAACTCTCTATCGCGCGCATAATATTGCGCGCACGCTCCGTGATTTTGGGGTTAATGCCCGCAAGCGAAGCCACTTCGATACCGAAGCTCTTATTGGCGCCGCCGCGCGCTATTTTATACAGGAAAGTTATTTCGCCGCCCGTATCTTTAATTAGGACGTGATAATTTTTAAGCGCGGGCAAAGTGTTTTCCAATTCGCTCAATTCGTGGTAATGCGTGGCAAAAAGCGTTTTCGCTTTAAGTTTAAGCGAAATATGCTCGACTATCGCCCAGGCAATCGAGAGTCCGTCCAAAGTAGACGTTCCCCGTCCTATTTCGTCCAGAACAAGCAGGCTGTTTGAGGTGGCGTTATTCAGAATATTTGCCATTTCGGTCATTTCCACCATGAAAGTGGATTGTCCGTATGCGACGTTATCGCTCGCGCCCACGCGAGTGAAAACTCTGTCCACCAAACCTATCGTCGCTTCTTCCGCAGGCACGAACGAGCCGATATGCGCCATAAGCACGATCAGCGCTATCTGCCGCATGTATGTGGATTTACCCGCCATATTCGGTCCCGTTACGATCAATAAGCGCGAATCGTCGGTCATAACCGCGTCGTTGGGAACAAATTTGTTTTTACCTTTAAGCGCTTCGACGACGGGGTGCCTGCCGTTTTTAATGACGATATCCGCGCCGAGCGGCTTTATCGAAGGTCGGCAATAGCCGCCTTTCGCCGCCGCTGTCGCGAGAGAATATATCATATCTATTTCCGCTACCGAACGCGCGTTGCGCTGCAGAACGGACATGACGTCCGAAAGCAATCTCTTGATTTCGCCGTAAAGTTTTTCTTCGAGTTGCAACGCTTTTTCCTCGGCGCCGAGTATGACTTCTTCCATCTTTTTGAGCTCGTCGGTTATGAAGCGTTCGCCCGTGGTCAACGTCTGTTTGCGCTCGAAACGGTACGGCACCATAGGTAAATTGGAGTTGGAAACCTCTATATAATACCCGAAAACGCGGTTGTAGCCCACTTTAAGCTGTTTAATACCCGTAGCTTCGCGCTCTTTAGCTTCGTACTCGGCAAGCCACGCCTTCGCCGAAGTCTGCGCGGTGCGGAAAGCGTCGAGCTCCGCGTTGTATCCCGTGCGGAATACCCCGCCGTCCTTCACGGTAGTCGGAGGCGCATCCACAATCGCCGACTCGAGCAACGAAGTTACCGCATCGAGCGGATCTATCGCGCCCGCAAGCTCTTTGAGCGCCGAGGACTTCGCTTTTGCCAACGCCCTTTTTACGTAAGGCAGTTGCTTGAGCGAATAACCTACCGCCTGCGTTTCGCGCGGATTTATCGAATTATACGCTATTTTATTGCACAATCTTTCGATATCGCGTATCTCGTTAAGCGCTTCGCCGAGCGCCTCGCGCACCGTAGGCGCCTTATAAAGCTCCTCCACCGCGTCGAGCCTTTTGTTTATGCTTTTTTCGTCGGCAAGCGGCTCGAGCACGGCGCGCCTAACTGCGCGCGCGCCCATATTGGTGCGCGTGTGATCGAGTACCCAAAGCAGACTCCCTGTCTTACTTTTATCGAATATAGTCTCCGTAAGCTCGAGATTTCTGCGCGTGTTGTAGTCGATAAACATTCCGCCGTTATGACGTATCAGAGCAGGCGTCGTGAGATGATCGAGCTTACGCTTCTGCGTGGAAGTAATATAATTCAGTAAGGCGCCGAGGGCGCTGACTCCCGCACCTGCTTCAAGCCCGAGCGCCGCGAGATTGTATACGTTATAAAACGCCGTCACCGTATCGACGGCGTTGTCGTGACTGAAAGAATATTCGTAATATGCCTGCGCGCGGGGAAGTTTGCCCAAAGCCACCGAATCGGTGGAATTCAAAAACGCCGCGCCCGCTTCGTTGGAAATAATTTCCGACGGCGCAATTGAAAGCACGAAATCTTCGGGTTCCACGCCGCCTGCGGGTTCCGAAACCTTGACTTCGCCCGTGGAAACGTCCGCCCACGCCATACCGAATTCGCCGTTTTTACCTTTATAAAAGGACATTAAATAGCTGTTCGACGTGGCGTCGAGCATTTCGTCGTCGGTAACTGTGCCCGGGGTGATAACTCTTATGACGTCACGCTTGACCATCCCTTTTTGATCGCCGGGCGCGGTAAGCTGTTCGCATATAGCCACTTTTTTCCCCGATTTTATGAGCCGTGAAATGTAATTGTCCACGGCGTGATACGGAACGCCGCACATCGGAGCGCGCTCTTTGAGCCCGCAGTCCCTTCCGGTCAGCGTAAGATCGAGGAGCTTGCTTACCTCTATCGCGTCGTCGAAAAACATCTCGTAAAAATCTCCGAGGCGGTACATTATGATCGTGTCGGGATATTGAGCCTTGACCTCTTTGTAATGAGTCATCATCGGCGAAAGCGAATCCGATTTCTTTTGCGATTTAGCCATTTTTCACTATCTCCCCGTAAAGCGCGGACGCTTTGTTCCTGGTTATACGAACGTCGACGAATTCTCCTACGAGAGAAGCGTCGCCCGCAAAATTGACGAGACGGCCGCAATCCGTTCTGCCGCAAAGCATACCGGGTTTAGGGGCATCCTCGACGAGAACTTCGTAAGTTTTACCCGCAAAATCCCCGCTCAGTTCCTCCGTTATCTCGTTCTGCAACGCGATAAGTCTCGTGATACGGTCTTTTTTAACCGCATAAGGAATCTGATCGGGCATCGAAGCCGCAACGGTGCCTTTACGCGGCGAATATACGAACGTGAACGCGTTATGGTACCTTACCTTCCTCACGAGGTCCATCGTATCGAGGAAATCTTCCTCCGTTTCACCCGGAAAACCGACCATAATATCGCTCGTAAGACCGCAATCGGGCATATATCTGCGTATCGTGTCGACAAGTCCGAGATAAGCGGCTCTGTCGTACTTACGGTTCATCTCTTTGAGTATCCTGTCCGAACCCGCTTGCACGGGAAGATGGATGTTTTTACAAAAATTCGGCGTTTTGGCGATTATCGAAATGACTTCTTCGGAAAGATCTTTAGGATGCGAGGTCATAAAACGGAGACGGAATTTACCCTCTATAGCCGCTATTCTTCTCAATAATTCCGCAAATCCGACGCCGTCCTCTCTGTCGTTTCCGTAGGAATCGACGTTCTGCCCGAGAAGCGTAATTTCTTTATATCCTTCCTTGAGAAGGGAGCAAATCTCGCCTATAATAGCTTCGGGCTCGCGGCTTCGTTCTCTGCCGCGCACGTACGGAACTATGCAATAGGTACAGAAATTGTTGCACCCGTAAGTGATATTCACCCAGGCGTTGGGATAAGAGGTGCGCGTTACGGGCACGCTTTCGTCTATGGGCGGACGGTCGTTATCGTCAACCGCGACGATTTTACCTCTGTGACGCGCCCTGCGCTCGTTGAGCTCCTTGAGTTTGTTCGGAAGCTCGTACAAATTGGCTGTTCCGAGCACGATATCTATAAACGGAAATTTTTCGGCAAGCGCTTCAGCCGCGCCTTTCTGCTGTGTCATACAACCCGCAATAACTATGACACGCGATTTGTCGGCGCGTTTCAATACTTTAAGTTCTCCGATATTGCCGGCTATTTTCTGTTCCGCGGTATCTCTGATACAACAGGTATTGAATACGATTACGCCCGCTTTCTCGCGCGTAGCGGCGGGGGCGTATCCGAGCGATTCGAGCATACCCGCAATCTTCTCGGATTCGTGAACGTTCATCTGACAGCCGAAAGTTTCAATATAATATTTATTTAGCATATCTAATTTAGTATATATCACGCGCGCGCATTGTGCAAGCATATTTTCGATAATTGCCGCCATACTAAAGTGGATATGAAAGCGAAAAAAGTCCTGAAAATTACCGCATTTGTATTATTGATTACGCTGATTTTTATAATACTCGGCAGTATTTTGACGGTGTTTTTCCTGACAAAAGACACAAATCTTAAAAATAACGACTTAAATTCCATTTCCGCGAATCTTCGTGTGGTAAGCGCCGCGGGCGACGATATTGAGTATTACTCGAAGTATAAAGCCGAAGTCGCCTATCGGGATATTTCGCCGTATATAGTGAACGCTTTCGTGGCGCTCGAGGACAAACGCTTTTACAAGCATCACGGACTTGACTACAGGCGCATAGCGGGAGCGATTGTAAACAACATTAAAGCGGGATATCTTAAAGAAGGCGGTTCCACCATCACTCAGCAGCTTGCCAAAAACGCCATACTCACCAACGAAAAGTCCTTGGTACGCAAGCTGAAGGAAGCTAAACTCGCCCTGCAGATAGAGAAGCATTATTCTAAGGAAGAAATAATGACCATGTATCTGAACACGATCTATTTCGGGCATTCGCTGTACGGGGTAAAAGCGGCGTGCGCAAGGCTTTTCGACAAGTCCCCCGCCGCTGTTACGCTTGCTGAAGCGGCAATGCTTGCGGGAATAGTCAAAAATCCGCTTAAAAATTCCCCTTTTAATTCGATTGAGAACGCAACCGCGCGCAGGGATCTCGTCCTTAAACTTATGAACGAGCAAGGATATATAGACGAATCCGAGTACGAAGCGGCGCTTAAAGAAACTTATACGGCGCCACCCGCGCAGAAGCGCGAGACCGCGGCGGGCTCCTATGCGGACGCGGCGATAAAGGAAGCCGCGGATATACTTGGCATATCAGTCAAAGAGGTTATAACCGGAGGATACACCGTAGCGACCTATTACGACGAAGAAGCTCAACGCGCCGTTGAACGTGCGTATTCTTCCGAGGCGCTCGCCGCGGATGGCGCGGAAAGACTGCTGCTTCTTGCCGACAACGCTTCGGGAGGCGTATGCGCGTATATAAGCGGCGTCGGAACAGCTCCGCAGGAATTCCTGCGGCAACCGGCTTCGACGATAAAGCCGATAATGGCTTACGCGCCCGCATTCGAGCTCGGAATTTACTCCCCTGCTTCCCCTATCGAAGACAAAATGTTTAATTTTAACGGTTATTCGCCGCAAAATTATCAAAATTCCTATCTCGGTTGGACGACCGTCAGGAAAGCGATACTCACTTCGAGCAACGCTTGCGCGCTTAAAACCGTTGCGGATATCGGGCTCGAAAGAGCGTTCGAGTACGCCGAAAAGGCGGGACTTACGTTCGACGATAAGGACGGCGCCGCTTCGGTACTCGGCGGAATGACTTACGGAGTTACGCCTATAGAGATAACGGAAGCATATATGACGCTCGCGTCGGGCGGGATACACCGCGAACTTAAATTCATATCGGAAATTAAAGATATTTCGGGGAAAACGGTTTATTTGCGCCCTAAATCGGCTGAGCGCGTAATATCGCAAGCAGCGGCGTACCTTACTACGGACGTACTCAAAGACTGCGCCGCCGTGGGAACCGCCTCGAAGTTAAGGACGTTGAATTATCCTATCGCCGCCAAAACCGGCACGAACGGCGACGAAAACGGCAATTCTGACGCGTGGAATATGTCATACACGACAAAATACACTCTTTGCAGCTGGTACGGCGCGCCCGAGGGAAAACTTCCTTCGTCGGTAACGGGCGGCAGTTATCCCACGCTTGCAGCGCGCGCGGTATACGGAGCGCTCGGTAAGCCGCTCGACTTCGTCGAGCCGGAAGGAATAATATATGCCGATATCGACTCGTATTGTTTCGAGAATTCTCATATTCTCAAACTCGCAAACGAGAATACGCCCTACGAATACCGCGAAAAAGCGATGTTTTCGGCAGAGCATCTGCCTGAATTTTCCGATTACTTCGATAACGCCCTGCCCGACGATTTCGAAATAGATTTGGGAGACGGAGAAATAATTCTCTCCCTTACCGCTTCGGAAAAGTTCGATTATTACGTTTTCGATCTTAGCGGCGCGGAAATATTGAAAATAGCCGCGGGAAGCGGCTATACGGAAACGGCGTTACCTTCCTTCGGTTTCGGGGTGGAAGGCTATTATGTGGAAGCGCGGACCGCCGACGGCGTCAGCGTTGCGGAAAGCATTCCTAAAATAGTGATTTTATCCTCTCCTAACCCCTTTTTCGGGCTTTGGGGCTGATTTAAGGATAAAAGCATAAATCGATTTCACTCTTGCCCGGGAGTGATAATTTCTTCCGCGGTTTCCGCAACGGCTTTTTCGATAAGCGCGTCCACGTCGAGACGGCTTTCGAATTCTTCCGCGTCGGAAAGTTTGGGCTTGATGACGGGATTCTTGGGAAGGAATACCGTGCAACAGTCTTCGTACGGGCGGATGCTTATTTCGAAAGTGTCTATTTTATTGGCTATATCTATGATTTCGCTCTTATCCGAGCCGATCAACGGTCTGTAGACGGGAAGCGTGACCACGGAATTCGTGACGATAATGCTTTGCATGGTCTGACTTGCGACCTGTCCGAGGCTTTCGCCCGTGATTATCGCCCCGCAGTTATTGGCGCGCGCGATACGTTCCGCTATCCGCATCATGAACCGCCTCATTATCGTTATCATGAATTCTTCGGGACATTTATCGTGTATCGCGTACTGTATTTCGGTAAACGGCACTACGAAAAGTTTGATTTCGCCGCAGTATGCGGTAAGTTTTTTTGCAAGATCCTTTACTTTCTGCAAAGCAAGCTCGCTCGTGTACGGGAAACTGTGAAAATGTATCGCGAAAAGTCTTATGCCGCGTTTCGCCATGACGTAACCGGCTACCGGAGAATCTATGCCGCCCGAAAGCAACAGCATTCCGTTCCCCGAACAGCCCGTCGGCAGTCCCTGCGCGCCCATTATCTTGTCGTAGAATAAATAGGAATATCCGTTCTCGCGGATATCGACGAACAACTCGAAATCGTAATCGAACAAATCCACTTTCAGCTTACCGCCGCTCGCCTTGAGCAGCTTGCCGCCTATCGACGCCGCAAATTCCGTGCTCGTCATACCGAGCCTTTTATCCGCGCGCTTGACGGTTACGCGGAATTTACCGCTTTTGGGCGCAATCTCGGCGGCAACCTTGCCGAGTTCTTCTATATCGGTAGGCACTTTGACCGTGGGGCTTACGGAATGTATACCAAAAACTTTGGTAAGGCGCGAAATTATTTCATCTTTGTCCTCGGGAAGATACTTCTCGATATAATATCTGCCCTGCGAGCGCACGAAGGTGTATTTTATGCCTTTGAGCGCGTCGTTAATATTTTTGATGAGCAGACTTTCGAAATATTTGCGGTTGTCGCCTTTTAAAAATATTTCCCCGAATCTGATTAAAATACAATTATATTCAACTGCCATATTTGGAAAGCTCCTTGTAGACTTTGAGGTATTTTCCCGCGAATTCGTCCGCTTCCGAAAGAGTGTTATCCTTGAAAAAACTCAATCTGACTATACCGTCGCGGTATTTGTCTTTAAGCCCGAGCGCCTCCGGTATGCGTTCGGAAGCCTTATTTGATGAACAGGCGCTGCCTGTGCCGATGAGAACACCTTCGCGTTCGAGCGCGTGTTGCATAACCTCGCCGCGCACCTTGCGCGAAGAAAAAGTGAGAATATACGGGGAACCGTTCTCGGGAGAAAGAATTTTTATCTCCTCTATCGAGCCGAGAACTTCAATAATGCGCGCGCGAATGGCGCTAACGGCAGCGCGAGTTGCGTCGAGATCGCCGTAACGCTCCTCGGCGGCTTTACGGAAAGCGGCTATGGCCGCGGTATTCTCGGTCGAAGAACGCAAACCGCCCTCCTGACCTCCGCCGAAAACTATGGGCGAAACACTTACGCCCGAACGTATATACAACGCTCCGAGGCCTTTCGGCGCGCCGAGTTTGTGCGCGCTCAACGAATAGAGGTCTATTGCCGTAGAACGCAGGTTCAGTTTCATCTTTCCGAACGCCTGCACGCCGTCGCTGTGGAAAATCGCTTTAGGCGCGACGCGCTTGACGCTTTCGGCAAGGGCGGCGACGTCGTTTACGGCGCCCGTTTCGTTGTTAACGTGCATTACCGACACGAACGTGACTTCGGGCGTCAGCAGTTCCGCGAAACGCTCCGCGATAACTTTGCCGCTTGAATCTACCGGCGCAAGAACGACGTCGTAGCCGCGCTGTTTAAGCTCCGCGGCGGAAGCGTATATCGCGGCGTGTTCGGCGCCCCCTATTATTATTCTGCCGTTTTTATGCTTTTTACTCCCGAAAAGCGCTATGTTGTCGCTCTCGGTGCCGCCTCCGGTAAATATTACTTTACCGTCCGCGCGCAGCTTTTCGAGTATGGTCGAGCGCGCTTTGTCGAGATCGCGCTTAGCTTCTATCCCTTCGTGATACAGGGAAGAAGGATTGTAAAACTTTTCGCGCAGATATTCGCTCACCGTTTCAACGGTGGTCTCCGACGCCCGAGTCGTCGCGGCATTGTCAAAATATATCATTTCGTAAACCTTACCATCGTCACGCCGCGTTCCCCCTCTCCGTACTTGCCGTCGCGGAAAGATACCACTGCGGGATGGTTTTTAAGTAATTTTTGTACCGTTTCTCTCAATTTTCCCGTTCCGTATCCGTGTATGATACGCACCTCGTTGACTCCTGCGAGCACCGCTTTGTCGAGATATCCCATAAGCGCGTGCTCCGCTTCCGCGGAAGTTAAACCCAGAAGATTGAGTTCGGGGCTGAACGCCTCGGTTCTCAACGCGCGCGGTGCGTGAGAGACCTCCTGTTTTATCTCTTTTTTACGCCCTTTCAGCTTTACGAGATCGTCGAGCTTGAAATTCGAGTTCATTTTTCCGAGCCGTACCGTTGCGGAATTCTTCTGATAATTCACCGCCGTCACCTCACCTTCCACTTTCAACGGGCGAACGAGCACGGTATCGCCTTCGCGTATATCGCCCTCCGCTTCCTCTCCGAAACCTTCGAATTCGTTGTCTTCCTGTACGATATATTTCTCCAAAGATTTACGGAGTTTGCGCGCCTTGAAAAGGTTCGCTTCCGTAGGATCGTCCAACAGCTCGCGTATGGCGTTAATGATTTCGTTGGCTTCCGTCATCGCTTCTTCCACGAGCCGCTTCGTCTCGCGACGGACGTTTTCGTTCAGCTTCTCGCGCTGTGCGTATAGCCTGTCGCGCTCTCTTTCCGCAGCTTTTCTCGTATCTTCCGCGATTTTCAACGCTTCTGCCGTCTTTTCTTCGTTTTCGGCAGCCAGCCTGCGCGCTCTTTCGAGCGCTTCGAGTACGTTCTCGAATTCCAATTTTCCGCTTTCGATACCTGCGCGCGCACGCTCGATTATACTCGGATTAAGTCCTAACTTTTTCGCGATCAACAACGCGTTGGAGGCGCCCGGCGTTCCCACGATTAGTTTGTATGTGGGATTGTACGTTACCGGGTCGAAATCCATACTCGCGTTCTCCGCTCGCGGAGTGACTACGGCGTATTCTTTGAGCTCGTTATAATGGGTGGTGATCACCGCTTTGGCGCCCTTTTCTCTGATATATGCGGATATGCTCATCGCAAGGCTAGCGCCTTCCGTCGGGTCGGTTCCCGCTCCGAGCTCATCCAAAAGGACGAGTGACTTCGCGTCCATTCTGTCGGTGATGCGCACGATATTCGCTATATGCGCGGAAAACGTCGATAAATTCTGCTCAATGCTCTGCTCGTCTCCGACGTCGCAGTATATGTCCGAAAACAGTGAAAGCTCCGCCTCTCTTGCGGGAACGTACATTCCCGCCGCGCACATGATACTTAGAAGTCCCACAAGTTTGAGGGCTACCGTTTTGCCGCCCGTATTCGGTCCCGTGACAAACAACAGATCGAAGTCTTTGCCGAGTCTTATATCGGTGGGAACTACCTTCTCGGGCGCTATGAGCGGATGTCTTCCTTTGGAAATATCTATGATTCCGCAATCGTTCAAAAGCGGTTTGCAACATTTATGCGCGTTGGCGTAATAGGCTTTTGCGAATACGGTGTCGAGCTTGACTATTTTTTCGAAACTTTCGCGTATTTTATCGACGCTTACGCTGACTTTCAACGTGAACGCCCTGAGTATACGCTCTATTTCCTGCTGTTCCGCTATTATGTGGGTTTTCAACGTGTTGTTGAGTTCCACCACCGCCATCGGCTCGATATACAGAGTCTGCCCCGAAGCGGACTGATCGTGTATAAGCCCGGGAACGGAGCTTCTGCATTCCGCTTTGACGGGAATGACGTATCTGTCGCCGCGCACCGTGACGATATTGTCCTGAAGATATTTCGAGTACGACGGCGAAGTAATGTAAGAATAAAGTTTGGTCTTGATGGCTTCGCCGGTCTTGCGGATACGCAAGCGTATCTGCCTTAAATCCTCGGACGCCCTGTCGTGCATTTCCGTTTCGGAAATTATAGCGTTGTCGATTTCGTCCTCGAGATTTTTATCGGTATAAAGCGAAGTCGCTATCCTTTTAAGGAGCTTCAGATTGTCGTCCGGTACTTTCGCTATTCCCGTGCGCACGTTGCGCGCCACGCGCAACATTCTGCTTACGCGAAGAAGCTCGCCCATAGACAGTACCGACATTACCGCCGCTTTGTCGAGTACGAAATCGATATTATCGAAGGCAAACGACAAATTCGTAGCGTATTCGAAAGCTATTTTATCAGCTTCCTCCACTTCGTCGATAAGTTCGCGAACGTATTCGATATTGTCGAAAGGTCTTATCGCCCTTACCGCCGCGCGGGCGGGCTCGGAAGAAGCGAACGCCGCGACGGAGTCCAATATTTTATCGAATTCGAGTGCTTTCAGTGTTCTTTCTTCCATATTTCACATTCCGCCACGCGTTGTACCGATATTTACACGGGTTAACGCTTATTGAATTACCTGAGAATGATATCGAGTTTATCTTTAAGCGCCTTAAGCACCGCGTCTATCTCCGCGTTGACTTCGGCGTCCGCAAGCGTTCTCGAGTCGCTACGGAATATAAGTTTAATCGCCACGCTCTTTTTGCCGCTCAATCCGAGCGCCCCGCCTGCGTATACGTCGAATACCGTCACGTCGGAGAGTATCTCTTTATTGCAGGCGCTCTTGGCACAGGCGATGACCGCCGCGGCTTCCGTGTCCGCCTCGCATACGAGCGCAAGATCGCGCTCCACCGCGGGATAACGGGAAATATTGCGGAAACCGGAATATTTCGAAGCGTTTTTCACTGCGTATTCCGCGTCGAGCTCCGCAAGGTACAGTCTCTTGTCGACGCCGTAAGCCGCAGCGGTTTCCGCGCGTACTTCGCCTACGTAACCGAGTTCCTTACCGTCCGCCGAAACGACTTTGGCGGTGCGCGTAGGATGCATATAAGGAAGCTGAACGCGCTCGAAACGGACTTCGATGCGCAACATGGCGAACAGATTTTCGACGACGGATTTGAAGGTGTAGAAATCTTCCCGGTCGCCGAACGCGCCGACGGCGAGTTTGTTTTCCTCTATCGGCAACTCGTCTACGGGCTCCGTGGGAATATACGTTTTCGCTATTTCGAAGAATCTGCCCTCTTTGTTCCAGCGCGTGCAGTTCGTCGCGAGAGTTTTAATCATGCTGTGCGCGAGCGTTGTGCGCATTACGCTGTAGTCTTCTCCGAGAGGATTGGTGAGTTTGACGTTTCTACGCAACGGACTGTCCTCGGGAAGTCCGAGCATATCCCACGCTTTGGGACTTATGAAAGAATAAGTCACTATTTCGTAGGCGCCGCGCCCGACGAGATAATCCTTGATCTTATCGGTAAATTCCTGCTCCTCGGTTTTGCCGCCGGAAGCGAGCGCGCCGCGCATAACGGCGTCGTTGCCGAAATGATCGTAACCGTAAATGCGGATAACTTCTTCGGCGATATCGTTAATGCCCACAATATCTTCGCGGTATCCGGGTACGACGGTCTCCATATATTCTCCGTCGCTCGAAGTTTCGAGCGTGAGCGAATTAAGTATGGAAATTATTTTATCCTGCGGCACGGGTATTCCGAGAATATTCTCGACGTCGGCAACGGTGAAACGAATTTTTTTGACTTCGGGTTTCGCGGGGAAACTGTCTACGGTCCCTTTCACGAGCGTGCCCCAACCGTTGGCGAGCACCATGCCTATGGCTTTGCGCATGCCCGCTTCCTGAGAATAATAGTCGATGCCCTTCTCGAAACGCGCCGAAGAATCGGAACGCAATCCGATACTGCGCGAAGTGCGACGAATACTGTCGCGCGCAAAACGCGCGCTCTCGAATACCACAGTCGCGGTGTCGTCGAAAATCGAATAACCTTTGCCGCCCATAACGCCCGCTATAGCCATAGGTTCTTCGGCGTTGCAGATGGCGAGATTGCTCTCGTCAAGCGTATAGGTCTTGTCGTCGAGGGCGACGATCTTTTCGTCTTTATGCGCTCTGCGCACCACGATTTTGCCGCCTTTTATCGTCCTTAAGTCGAACGCGTGCATGGGCTGTCCCACTTCGAGCAGAACGTAATTCGTCACGTCGACGATATTGTTTATAGGTCTCAACCCCGCGGCTTTCAACCTGCGCTTGATATAAAGAGGAGATTCGGTTATCACCACGTTTTCCATCATCGCGGCAAGGTATCTCGGGCAAAGATCGGGCGCTTCGTTCACGACTTTTAAGCGCGCGGAAATATCCTTCCCTTCGGGAAGTTCAACGTAATCCGCGGGCATTTTAAGGGGTTCTCCGGTCACCGCCGCGACTTCGCGCGCTATTCCGAGTATGCTGTTGGCGTCGGTGCGGTTGGCAGTTATCGCCACGTCGAGTATGACGTCGTCGGTACCGAGCGCTTCGTTCACGTCCACGCCCACGGGCGTTTCGGGCTCGAGCAAAAGAACTTTGTCTTCGCCTGCGCCCTTATAATCGTGCTCGGTAAGATTGAGTTCGGCTCCGCCTACGAACATACCTGCGGAATGTACGCCGCGCAGTTCGCCTTCGTGAATTATCTTACCCGAAGCGAGTTTAGCGCCGTCGAGAGCGACGGCTACTTTGTCGCCGGGCTTGATCCAAGTGTTGTTGGTGACTATCTGACGTTTGACGCCGTCGTTCACGTCGATGTCGCAGACGATGAGTTTATCCGCCTGCGGGTGCTTCTCGCAAGCGGTAACGAGCGCGGTACGCACCCCTTTCACCGCCTCCGCCTGATAAATTATTTCTTCTATCTCGAATCCGCAGGAAACGAGTTTGGCGGCGAGCTCGTCGACGCCGATTTTTATATCAACGAAATCTTTAAGCCATTTCAAAGGTACAAGCATCTTCCTAACCTCCTATCTGAACTGTTCCAGAATGCGCACGTCGTTATCGAAAAGCAAACGCATATCGGGTATACCGTACTTGATCATGGCGGCGCGCTCGATGCCTATACCGAAAGCGAATCCGCTGTATACGGAACTGTCGATGCCGCACATATCGAAAACGGCGGGATTGACGACGCCCGCTCCGAGAAGTTCGAGCCAACCGGTGCCTTTGCAGAGACGGCAGCCTTTACCGCCGCACATGGCGCAACTGAGGTCGACTTCCACGCTCGGCTCCGTGAACGGGAAAAACGAAGGACGGAAACGCACCTTGGTATCCGCGGAGAAGAATTTACGCGCAAACTCCTCGAGCACCGCTTTAAGATCGGAAAGCGTGACGTGCTTATCCACGACGAGTCCTTCTATCTGTTGGAACATCGGGCTGTGGGTGGCGTCCTCGTCGGGACGATACACCTTACCGGGGCAGACTATGCGGAAAGGCGGCGCCATTGTCTCCATAGTGCGCGCCTGCACGCAAGAAGTTTGCGAGCGCAGAAGAATGTCGGGAGTGATATAGAAGCTGTCCGCGGGATCCCTTGCGGGGTGATCCTCGGGGATATTGAGCAGACCGAAATTGTATTTGGTGTATTCGACTTCGGGTCCGTCAACTATGGTAAAGCCCATTCCGGTAAAAATTTTGACTATGTCGTTTTTGACGAGGGTGAGCGGATGCAAAGCTCCCGGGCGGGAAACCGCGCTTACCGCGGGCGGCGAAAGAGTTACGTCGAGGCTTTCGCGGGCTTCCCTGTCGCGGCGTTCGTTCTCCGCAATGAGCGCTTCGCGTTCGGCTATGGCGTTCTCGAAAATTCCTTTGAGCTCGTTGATAAACTTACCAATTTGGGGACGTTTGTCAGCGGGAACGTCTTTCAACGCCTTCATAAGCGAAGTAATTTCGCCGCTTTTGCCGACGTATTTGACTCTCAAGTCGTTCAATTCCTTGAAAATCCCTGCTCCCGCGATAATTTTAAGCCCTTCTATCGCCAGTTCGTAATGGTTGACGAGCATGGCTTTAACGCTTTCGGGGAGGTCGGAATTCTCGATAGCGGACCGTCGTGCTTCGATAATTTTACCGATTTGGTCTTTCATTTGAAAATACTCCTGAACAAAATATTGGCAATATTATATCACCTGGCGTAAGCGTTTGCAATTTATTTACCCTAAAAACATATATTAAATATATGCACGCGCACACATACGGTAAATGCGGAAAACGGAACGCCGTAAAACTTACGGCGATACTGCTTATAATAGCGTTGACAGGCACGCTCACGGCGCTTTATTTCGTTAAAGTCGGCGCGCCGCTGGTTGCGGAAATAGCGGAAGCGGAGATTCGCGCGCAGACGGTTGCCGCATACGTTGAAGCCAACGCAAAAATACACAAACTTGCCGATTTTTACGGAGAATTTTTCGAATACGAAAAAAATAACGAAGGCGAAATAACTTTAGCGCGCGCAAACACGGCGGGAATAAACAGTCTCATAGTGCACGCGCAACGCGAAGTACAGGCGAGCATAGACAAAATAACTTCGGGCTCGGTGGAGATACCGGCGGGCGCGTTCACGGGGATATCGCTTATCGCGGATAAAGGGGGCGACATAAGCATAAACGTAAGTCCCGTAGGCGTCGTAGACGTAAAAATCAACTCGTTCTATTATGCGGAAGGAATAAATCAGACGTTACACAGATTGGTAATGCGGATAACGAGCACGATACAGATGCTTGTTCCGCTCAAGGCTGAGGACGTCACGGTAAGTATGGACTTCATACTTGCGGAAGACATACTGCTCGGGAGAGTGCCCGACAGCTATATCACGGGAATATCGCAGGATAATATCTTCGATCTGCTGCCATAAGCGGAAATAATGCCTTTACGGCGAAAAAACACCGCGAAAATATGTTTTACGAACGCGTAGGCGATAAAGCGAAGGAAAGCAAACGGATAAAATCGAACCGAGAAAAGCGCGGGAGTCCCCGTTAAAGACGCGCCCGCGCTTGAGATTGAACTGTAACTGTTCGGTAAGAAACTTAGAAAGGCGTGGTACGGCTTTCCCTTCAGCGCACCTCACCGCCTATGTAACGGTAATACGCCTTCATCGCCATAGCGTCTTCCGCCTGAGTTCCGTCGGACTCGCAGATAACGACCGGCTCCAACTTCATATCGAGGAAAAGCTCCATCAAAGGGCGGTAGTCGGGACCGTATTCGGCGTCCTCGAAGGTAAGGTGACGTATCTCGCCCTTTGCTCCGTACTGAATTTTGCTGAAATGCACGTGCATACCGAAAACTTTATAATTCGGCATAAAATCGGTCATTTTTTGCAGGAGAGTATTATACTTTCCTTGCTTATTTAGAATACCTTGCTCCCTCGCGTTGATGTGCCCGAAGTCAACGCAGGGATAAAAATCGGGGCTCAAGGCGCATATCTCGATTATCTCGTCGAGCGTTCCCATCTGCGCCGTCTTGCCCATGGTCTCGAAGCAGATCTTGATTCCGGAGTAGCCTGCCGCGCCGATGACGTCGACAAGTCTTGCGGCATTATAGAGCATCACCCTGCGGGCTTCCTCCCGTGAAGCCTTGCCCTGCGTCGCGGGATGGACCACTACGCGCTCGCCTCCGAAGTCGCGCACCTTCTTACACGAAGCGGTTATATGGTTGAAAGACTTCAATATCATCTCCGGGTCGGGATTGGACAGATTGATGAAATACGGAGCGTGCACGCTCATTTCCACGCCG
>CALVOD010000012.1 GCA_944350065.1 uncultured Clostridia bacterium | reverse complement strand
AATCAGGTGGTGGCGCTCGCCATAGAGATACTGCCGCGCGAATTGAAAGAAGTCTGGTTCGACGGCGAGAACGAAGCAAATACCTATACCGTGGACGCGCTCGACGAAGACACGTTTACCATTCCCACCGATCCAGTGTTCGTTTTCGCGGGCGAGGACGGTAAGCTGTACGCTTTCGATTTCAACGCCGAAGATTATTCGAAGAGCGTCAATATCAACGGCACCGAAATTCCCGCGTTGCTTTCCACGCTGCACGCCGGCTTCGCTTCCGAGCCTCTCGGCACTTTCCGTCAGCTCGCGGGAGCAGGCGCCCTCAACGTCATTAAATGGACCAACCCCGTTGCGGACAACGTCAAACTCGTCGGCAACGACAAGCCCTTCGCGGATTCCGATACCAATACGACTACTTCCTTCTTCGACCTTGCCAACTACGTCGACTTTAACCGTAATTGGTATTATAGAGGCAATTCCGACGAGGGCTGGTTCTATACGGAGACCGTTCTCATCACCGTACTCGCTCCCGATAAGGTCATCGGCGAAAGAGACGTGGAGGTTTGGGTAGGCGGCGCGGATCCCGACAAGCATTCCGAAAAGGTAATGAATATCCAGATAGCCGACTACTATAACGCGGGTAAAGGCAACGAGAGCTGGGGTATCTTCTTCGTCGATCCCTACGACAGCTCCACCTGGATACTGCCGAACGAAATCTATGTGCATTTCGACGGAATGAACGCGGGCGAGTACGATTCTTACCCCTACACCGTCGAGTGGAGCAATTTGGCGGGCGACGACAACGTGTATTACGACTTGATCGACGACGTTTACTATTTGAGAGACGTGGAGTTCGAGTCCTCGTATTTCTTCCTCGAAGCGGAAATAGGCGGCGGCGACAACACGCTCACCGTGCGCATTATGGTCAACAACATGTCCGGATACGCCGAGAACGTGGAATTCACCCTCGATAACGGCGCGGTGTTGTTCAGACACCCCGGCGACGCCGAAATCAAGGAAAGCATTACGGAAGCCCCGGCAAGCGCGGACGAGCTCGCCGCGAATCCGTACCAGCTCAATTCCTACGTCTACGGCGGCATCGACACTTACGCGCGCTTCAATATCCCCACCGAATTGCATATCACGTTCGCCGACGGAAGCGAACGCGTTTACGCGGCGCGCTGGGGCGAGCACGAGCCGTGGAAATCGGGCGCATCGGTTACCTCGGAAGCGGCGCTCGGCGACGAGGCTTCGCTCAAGTCTCACGTCACGCTCAATTATTCGATAATTCTCAAAGATTTGACGGATATAGCCTTCGAGCATGAGGGAGAATTGCCCTCCGACGTCGTCGTAACAGACAATATCACCGAAAAAACGATAGAGGTGACCGGACTTAAACTCACCCAAGCCGGTTATATCCGTATGGCGCATCCGGACGGCTCGCTCATAGACGGACTCGTGTATTTCAGCGAGGAATATAAGCTCGTCACCCCATACGAATTCTTCGTGTGGTTCTTCGGCGATCTCACGGTCTCATTCCTCGACGACTACGAAGACAGAATTATGGACGACGCGGTGGAGCAGGCGGCGCTTCCCGTATTCGGTACCATCGACACCCAGAAGCTCATCGAGGCGTATACCGCGGCTTACGGACAGGGCGTCGATATCTATATCGGACAGGAAGACAACGCGCACGACTTTACGGTCATCATAGAATTCGGTTTTGAGGAAGGCGCAGATAAGAGCGACGTGGACTTTGCCGAAAGTCAATCCAACGTCGTTATAGGCAGATTAGAGGAGGACGGCACGGTTATACCCGAAAATATCGACCCGTTCAATTCCGACAACACGCCTAAGTACCCCGACGGGTTCGTGCTCAAAGACGAATTGCAGTTCTCGGTATTGTATGCCGACGGCGAAAAGGTGGATTACGGTATCGGCGGCGTGGCGCTTCCCGAGATATGGTCCGTGGCGTTCCCCGACGAAGCCACCGAGAACGGATACTGGGCGGACGGTTATCCGCGTATGCTCGACGTAACGCCTTACGAGCAGCTCGACCGCATAAGCTGGGAAAGATTATTCGCAGGCGGCGTCATCTGGGTATCCGCCATGCTCGACAACGGCTCGCGCGTATACGCGGTCATTTCGACGAGCCCCGTTGAAATTACCGACAATTTCCATTCCGCTTCGGACGACACTTCGTCGTACAAGATAATCGACGGCGTGATAACGATACAGAACCTTTACGACTACTATCCCTTGGGCAACCGGATAACGCCCGTCGCGTTGTCGTCGCGTATCGAAATAGGACCTTACGGCGCCGAAAACAATCTTAAACAGACCAATATCGTCTGGACGAGAATAGCGAGCATAGAGACGCTCAACGCGATAAATTACCGCGGCACCGTGGGAATGGGAGAAGGCGCGCATGCGGACGAAATCGCGCTCGCTACCGCCAATATCATCGGTCAGGACGTCATCGTGTATCTCAGGGTATTGCCGTGCGACGTGGAACAGCTTAAATACGACTATTCCGCCGCGGCGCCTTCGCGCCACTTCACGAGCGAAGTCCGCGACGAGGACGGTATCATCACGATTAACGTAGACGCCTATCATAACTACGATTACGCGGGAACGTTCACGCTTCCGTCGTACATAACGCTCATATACGACGACGCAAATCGTACCGCAGGCGCAAACGTGTCGCTCACGCACGCGTTCGCGTATAACGGTATTTCTTATAAGCGTAGCGACGGAAGCGCGATAACGTCCATAGACTATAACCTTGAAGGGCATCTACTTACACTGTTAGAAGGGAACGAAGGGCTCGGACTGCCCGCGGATACGGCAAGGGACATTTACCTTATAGCAACGCTTATGGACGGGCAACGCAGTTTGTATTCAAAAGAAATTAACGGATATAATAATGTCAAAATTATAATAAGCTATGATAATAGCAATCCGTTTGCCGTAATTGCAAAGGAATTCGGAGATATTTCTAACCTTTCAGAGCATACATCCAGGACAGCACCGGAGTCTATAAATTCTGCCTTTAATTTACTTAGTGAGTTATTTGCAAAATTTATGAGCAACTTTGAAATTCCTGCCGGTACGCAGTATATACCGAACATCAGCGCAGATGCTCTTAACGATTATATCGAGTTTTATAATAATGCGATGACGCTATATGGCAGTTCGCTTGTATCGTTTACTAAGAATGTAAACTACGATATTACCAAAAGTGCGGTAATAGGTTTAAACCATCCGTATACTATGGCTTTTGGAACTGACGTAAATCCGCAACTCATCGATTTCCAAGCGGTAATAGCGAATTTGTTTGGGTTTACTTCCAAAGCGGACTTTATGAAATACGCGCAAGAGCTTGCCAACCTTTATGACGATTACAGAAACAATAAGGTTACGAATAGAGCGCTTGAAAACGGCTGTTTCTTTACAGAGGATGGCTCATTTGTATTCCCTATTGCCGTTAATAATAATTTGGAATCGGCAATGTCTACATTATTAACATATGTAATCGTGGATCCTAACGGGCTTGTATCTGTTTGGGTTAATGATATTACAGCCGCGCTATGGGCAACGAATTTCAATGGTTCTTACCATACGGCAGGCGTAACCGAGATAAGAAATGAGTTCTATAGCAAAGATACGCTTTTTGTTTCAGGACCCGGGCAGAAAATCAAGATCAAGGTGCATTTCCTCGATAAGACCGTAGTGGACGTCACTTCCGCGATAGACCGCGACGACGAAGCCAATACGCTCTGGCTCGATCCTTATTCCGAGGACGTGACGGTGCCCTCCACCGTGACGCTCAAATTCGCGGAAGGCGAAGATCTCGACTACAACGTCGAATGGAGCGTGCCCGAGGGGTTCGAAGTTAAGTACGATACCTATCGCAGGGTGCTCGGAGGGGACGACTCAGAATACTTCAAGTTCGTCGGAGTGCTCGGCGGCTACGCGAATCTCGACGACGTCAACTTCGAGTATAAAGTAAAAGTGTACGACAGGGTGATGGACGAGTATTACCTCGTCAAAGGTAAGCTCGACAAGTACGACGAAACCTCTCACAGTTACGACGCCAACGTCAACGCATATTACCATTACACCGACATATTCGCGCAGAGGGCGTCCGATCTCCCGCAGACCGTCAAATATTCCGGCGGACTCGATTACGCGCTCGTATGGCAATTCGCGGACGAAGACATCGTCGCGACCGGCACCGTGGACGCGAACGGCAACGTAAGCTATATCCTCGTGGAAGGTAACGTCTATAACGCCGACCGCGGTCAGCCCGTGGCCATCAAGGTGTATATCGATTCCTTCTCCTACGCCGCTATAAGAAAGCCGATGGCGGGCGGCGGATATATCATAATGGAAGGCGATTCGTTGCGCTTCGTCATTTCCGCGATCACGGGATATTCGTCGGTGGATCATTACCTCGTCGACTTCGACGTGATGCACATCGAGCCCGAAACCGGAACGGCGCAAAAACAGATAAATCAGTATAAGTTCGTTCCCGAAGGCATCAATCCCGCGACGATAGGAGCGAGCGCGGATTACGCGTACAGGCTGTACTGGAACGCGGCGTCGCTCAACGAAGCCGCAAGGCTCGGCGAAGCCACCGGTCCTTTCTATATGGGCAATACCGTGCGTACCGACATAGTGACGGTGGGCAGCTGTATTTATCAGTACGAGATGCCCAACGTCCTCCAGCTCGACTTCGGTTACGGAAAGGGTACCCAACAGAACGCGGTCTACGTCGTCAACCCGTTCGAGCCCGACTTTAACCCTCGCAAAGTGCAGGCGTGGGGTACTTACAACAACGAATACGACGTTTCGCTGAACGAGGCGGGACTCACGGCGCGCGTGTTATGGAACAGCGAGAGCGTGGGCAGGCTGACGTCGAGCTATTTTGCGGGAGGCGTTATCCGCGACTTTACGGTGACGGTGGAGCTTACCAATCCCTTAGACCCCGACTTCCTGTACACGCAGGCGTTCAACGTAATGCTCGTGGTGCTCGATATGTCGCCTACGACGTATATCAACAACCAGTATGCGAACATACTGACCGCGGCGCGCGTCAAGACCTCGTATAACGCCGCGACCTATTACGGCGCCGCGACAAATCCGTATAAGGATATTTATCTCACGCACCTCATCAACGTGCAGGTAATGAGGAACGAACAGCCGATGAACGTGCTGAACGCCGCGATAAACGACCTCGGACTGGAAGGAAGGACGTTTAACTACGAAGTTACCGAGTGGGACGGCTCGATATACGTCAACGCGGGTACGCGCACTCAGTATTCGAAGAAGATAAAAGTCAACGGTTCGCAGGAGTACGCGAGCAATATCGTTTACAGACAGTGGAACACTTCGTATTCGATAACGGGACTCGATCTCGGATACGGCGCGGGTATCGATTCCGACGCATACGACGCAAAAGAAGCGGATAACGCGCTCGAAGCGGGCGACAGCAAGATATTCTATATAGTCGATCCGCTTTCGCCCGGAGCGTTCACGCTCGCGCCCGTAAGCGTAACGGGTACCTACAACGGCGCCGACATCAACGACTTCGGATATACCTTCGAAGCGGTATGGTGGGACGAGGCGAGCTCGGGAAGCGCCTTCACATTCGAAGGCAGATATCTCGGCGGCGGCGCGATAGACTACTGGAAAGTGCTCGTCAAAGTGTACGACGGCGCCGACGTCGTTTACACGCAGGTCGTCAACATAGTGCTCGTATTGCTCGATATGCTGCCCGAAATCAGGACGGTCACGGAGGTAAGCTACAGAGCTACCGCGGCTCCCCGCTCCAATTACGGACAGACGAGCTACTCGGGCACGGTCAATCCGTACGGCGACATGTACGATCAACTTATGCCGATGCTGAACGCCGCGGCGGAGGAGATGGGAATAGGCGCGAAGAAATATATCTACAGCGCGAATTCCTGGCAGGAAATAACCGTGGGCGACGAGACGATAAACTGTTCCGAATACGTGGTGCTTGAAGACGCTACCACGGGAGAGGAGCTTGGCAGATACGTCTGCGCGGGATTCATATTGCAGGAATAACGGGGGACTCTTACTCGCCGCGCCGTACCGCGCGGCGAGCGGGGCGCGCGAGCGCGCCCGTATAACTCCCGTATAAAATAAGAACCGGCCCGAAAGCCAAAACAAAGACAGTACGAAAGGGGGCAACCCCGGGAGGTTACAATGCGAAATAAACTCATAAAGCTGTTAATGCTGATGCTCGTCGTCGCGATAATGCTGACGGCGGCTGTGGCGTGTAACTCGAACGAGAATACCGATCCGCCGGGCACGAACGACGGTCAGGGCGACGGTAACGAGATAGAGACGCCGACCATTAACAAGAGCGTTATTTTTGCCGATATCAAAAACGGTCTGGTCAACGCAGGCGAACGCGTTTCGCAGACGACCGCGGGTACCCGTTACGTAACCTCCGAGTACACGCTTATCGTCGATAACGTGAACGTCAACGTAAATTACGACGCCAACTACGACGTGGTAAGACCCGAGGATTCGGAGATAATGCTCTGCGTTTACGACCACCTCAACGAAAAGAACACGGTGTTCGTATATTATAAGGATAAAACGCTTTACTATGCCGTGGGCGACAAGCGCGTGGAAATGCCGGGCTTCGGAAGCACGGCGAGTTTCGAGATGTTCTACGAGATCGTCACCTGGTTCGATATGGGCGAAACGCTTTATTCGGAGGATTTTGCGAACAATATAGAGAGCCTTTCCTCCTTCGCCGTTTCAGACAACATCACGCGGCTCAATATCGACGAAAATACCGATACCATCACCGTAAGGGACATAAACCTCGACAGGCTGAAAGGTACCGTGAACGATTACATAACCGCGAATATTACTTCTTTGGGTACCAAACTTGACGCTTTGAGTAACTATTTCCTCGGTTTCAACGTAAGCGACCTCGGCAAAACGGAGATAGGGCTTTTCAACGCGACGCGTCTTATGGTGGTGCTCGACAAGCTCGACGCCGAAACGTTCTCGGCAAGAAGTTTCGACATAGTGTTCGACGGAACGCAGAGCAATAACATAAGCAAGTATCATCTTTCCGTAGCCTATTCCGCTACTTACGGAGAGGGCGAGGTGGACATTCCGCGCGAAGTGGATCCTTCGCTCAATACCGATTACGATTCCGAGCGTTACGGGCAGATACATTTGAGCGGGACGGTGTACGTGCCCGCGCTCGACGCCGAGTTTTATCTCGACGCCAAAGGCGGTCTGAATACCGAGGATAACGCCCTCAACAAATTCGCGCTCGAGCTCACCAACAGGAACAGGCAGGACGCCGACGGGCAGGACGCCGATGCCGTGGTCGCGGCGAGCTACTACGCCGGCGGCAAACTTTACGTGGACGTCGAAGGTCTTACGAGGGATTATCTCGGCAATATAGCCGATTACGCCGCCCTCGGTATGCCCAAGACGGTATTCGAGGAGATAGACCTCGCCAAGGAACTGGGCAATATAATCGAAGACGTTATCAGCATGCTGACTTCGGGGATAGAATTGCCTTCGTTCGGGGACGAGGAATACGATAACGAACAGCTCGAGATAATACTCAGCAAAATACGCTCCGAAGACGGCGTGTTCTATCTTACCGTGGACTCCGAATTTCTTACCGAAGTGCTTGGCTCCTCGTCCACGGAGATAGCCGATTATATAGCCACGCTTCTCGGCGTGGATTCGGCGTTCGTGGACGAAATACTCGGACTGGGAATAGCCGACGAAACGGTGCTCGAGCTTTCTTTCGACACTAAGACCAAAGGTATAGGCGCCACGCTGATAAGCGACGGCGACGAAGTGCTGTCATGCGCGCTCGTTCTGAACGACATACCGGAGAGCGGACTTGTCGTAACGCTTCCTTCCGAAGCGGAACTCGCCGAGTATAAACCTTTCAACGTGCCCGACACCGTCGTGCTCGAGATAGACGGCGAATTCAGCGCGCAGGGCAAGGAATACAACGACATTTCGGCGTTTATGGGCTTGTTCATAGGCGACGTCACCGGCAAGAACACTCCTTGCACCTTGAAAGTCAGCGACACGCTTTCGCTGAAGGGGCAGATATGGCAGACCGGCGAAGAAATATATTTCTCGCTGACGTTTGCGCTTAACGGCGAAACGACGCTCGCGCTCGTATCCGATCCCGCGAACCCGTCTATATTGTATATAGACAACCGTATTCTCGGCGTTAAATACGTCATTTCGCGCGACGTGCTGCTCGACGGCGTGAATACCCTTACCGGCAACGACAGCTGGGATACGGCTTCGGTCGCCGCGATGTACGACATGGTGGCTAAGGACGCGACGATCTCTCTCGAAAACGATTACGTTTACCTTAAACTCGTTTCGCAGAAGGGCGAAGAAGGCGGCAATCCGTTGCTCGATCTGTTCAAGCTCGAATCCATGGTCGCCTCGCTTAAACTCAAAGTAACTTTCGACGCGCCCGAATTTACTACGGACGTCGGTGAATACGGCGAGCCCGCGATAACGGTATACAATCCCGAAGGCGACGGCTCGAGTGTAACGGAAGTGAAATGGAACAGTATTTATGAAGCGGTATGGTACGACACGGCGGCGGTCACGATAGGCGGCAGAACGCTCATATTGCAGCTTACTTATACCGAGGAGTCGACGGAGCTCGTGACGGGCGTATACGAATATCATCCCGTAGCGACGCTGTTCGGGCAGACCGTAACGTATACCTTGTATTTCCTCGATACCGTAAGCGGAATAAGCGTCGTGAAAGCGCTCGACGATTATTCGATGGTGATAGATCCCTCCGCCGAAATTCCGTTTGCGGAAACGGTGCGCGTTATCTATGATAACGGGCTTTACGGAGAATTACCTTACATTCTGGAATACAAGGACGGAACGGCGTTCCCGTATACCAATGCCAACGCGTACCTCTTGCTGCAGGGACTGGCGCCCGAAACGTACAGCCTCGTGATAGGGAAGGGCAGTATTGCCGAAACGCGTTTCGAAATAAACATGACGGTGCTCGGAAGGACGATCAAGGTCAGCATTTCCGATTACTATAACGAAATTCCCATAGTGGCGCGCGTGACGATAGATCCGTATGAATATTCGCTCAACAAAGCGGCTGCCAATGCCGCGGGAACGGTATATTATCCGATCCGTTACCGCGCCGACGATCCGTCCACGCCCGATATCGACGAGTCGAGCACGCTGTACATAACTTTCAATTCCTATCCCGGCAGCAACGCCACCGAAACGATCGCGCTTCCCGAATTCGACTGGGGCTTCAACGAGGAGCTCATCACCTTCACGGGCGGCGAACACGTGGTGATAAGCAAATACCAGACGCTCAGCGTGGCGATGGTGGTGACGATTTCCGCCAAGGAAGTGGATTATATCAAGATAAATACCGAAAACAACGGTTATTATACGGTGGATTCGCTTGTGACGTCCACGTACACGCTGCCGATTTACACGACGGCGGAAAACGAAGTGCGTATTTACTTCAAGAGCGGTCATTACCGCATAATAGGCTCGGAGCCCGCCGAAGGGGCGAGTACCGATCCCATGTGCGACGGCTACTACGACGTTCCGCTCAAATGGGATTATTCCGTAGCAAATTACGTCACGATAGATCGCTCGGTCAACCCGTTGAATAACGGCAAAGACAACGTAGCCACCTCTAATTTCGGAGACGATATCGCGGGGCTGCAGAAGGTCACCGTGCGCGTCGTGTGCCCCACGAGAGTCATAGGCATCCGTTCCGAATCGGTAATGGCGGTCACCTCCGTCACCTACGACGGCGCGGGCGACATAATAGACGAACTGACTGCGTACAATCCCGTCAGAGCGTCGCTTGCGAGCTTCACCTCTACGGGCACCGTCGAAGGCAGTTACTTCTATTTCGACCCGTATTCGCAGGAAGCGAGCAATATCTATCTCCCCTCGAGCGTGTTCGTCAGCGTGGAATACCGCGGCGAAACCGTCCTCAAGGAATATCCGATACGTTGGATAAGCGGGCTGAACGGCACAAACGACAATCTCGTTTCCTCCGACGGCAGAATACTCAACGCCTTTGCTGAGGAGACGTTTATACGCGTATACGGCGTGATAGGCGACGGAGAGCTCACGCAGACGCTGACGATGCTCGTGTTGAACCGTTCCGGTTCCTACGAGAACGTGGTGATGCTCAACGAGGACGAAACGCCCTTCGAAGGCGTGATCGTCAGATCGTACGACGCGGACGGCAACGAGATAGCCTCCGGCGACGATACCGTTCCCGTTGCGTACAAGAGGTACTATATAGAGAACCTCAATCCCTACGACGAGCTCGTGCTTCCTAAGAAACTCACGCTGGAATTCTCGGAGGATTCCGGTATCGCCGATCGCACTTATACCGCGAATTGGGTAACCGAAGACGGTGTTCCGGCTTCCGAATTCATAGCTTCTCCGCAAGGCGGCGAATATATTTTCCGCACCGGCATAGCGGGCGAAGAGGATACCGGAATGCTCGATCAGACCATAGAGCTTTACGTAAGGTTCAACGCAAAAGAAGTGGTAACAGACCGTATTTACGGCTTGGGAACCGTTGTTACCGAGGATAACGTCTCCTATGTTTTGGTGGATACCTACTCCGTCGAGAGCGCGGATCTCTACGAAAAACTCAGCTCCGGCGCGGTCAGCCTCGGTATAGGCTTCCGCAGCGACGGCTCCGCGGATACGGAGATAGTCTGGGACGTGGAGATGGAATGGTGTAACCTCGACGAATTCCTCAACGTCCTTTTGAGCCCCACGGGCAGCAGCGAATATTATGCGGGATACGAAAACGGTATCATTACGCTCAGGGGCTTAGTCAAGCCGGGCACCGCGCTCGAGCAGGAAGTCGGTCTCGGATTCCGCGTCGAACCGAGAGTGATAACGGGAATGAATTTCAACAATCTTTCCTCCGACCTCACTTCGCCCGACGAAAACAACGTAATTGCCGTGGATTCCGATATCGAATTCGTGCGCTACTCTTACGACGAGCTTAGCGGCACCGTCAAGCCGAGCGGCAGTAACGTCATCGATATAACTTTCAATAAAATATACACGCTGCGCGGCGCTTATACGGACGCAAACGGCGCGACGGTAAACGGACTGTGCTCCCCGAAACAGTACGTGGATTATCTGTTCGGCGCGATTTCGTTGTCCTTCTCCGATTCCGCCATGGTAAACGCGGCGGTATATACGTTGCGCGACGATTTGGACGATTTCGTTTACGGCAACAAGCAGCCTTCCGCTTCGGACACCGACGTGATAGTGACCGACAACTACATCATAGTCACTTTCGACGTGGTTAAGCTCACCGAAGGCAGCTGCGTTCAGAGTTTCAAAGTTAACCTCAGATTCCTGCGCGACGCGTTGCAGGAGAGCGATTATTCGATAGGTATCGAAACCTTCGACGAAAACGGCAACCCGCTTTACGAAACGCAGGAAGGATATCTGTTGCCCACAACTTTCGCCGTGCAGTACCTGCGCAGCGGAACGGTTGAATACGACAACCTCGTCTGGCGCGCCACTTCCACGGAAACGGGTGCGAACAACGCCGTCATTACTTCGGGAGACGTCGTTACCAACATACGTTACGAATTTTTCCGCTTCGTCGAAGGCAGGACCATCACCTTGCAGGCGACTTTGCCGGGCGGTCAGATTATTACGCTGAGGCTGAATTTCTATAAGAAAAATATAGATTCCACAGCCTATTCCACCGCGGATAACGGTTTGTACAAGATAACCGACGGCACCCTCGTCATCGAAAACGTATACGACGTCATGCCCGTAGAGAATATTCCCGACAACCTCAGCACGGTCATCGTGCCGAGCAGGACGACGCAGTTCGAATCGCCTTATACCATTTCCTTCACCCTCGTGAACGGATGGACGCCCTCCGAGACGTTCGCCGACGAATTCGGCAACTTCTCGGCGGAAAAATTGCGCGCGTTCATTACTTCCGCCGGTGCGGACAGAGTGCTTTTCGCAACGGGCGAGATCCGCGGTTACAACGACGTCAAGCAGACGGTTTACCTCTATCTCGAGGTCGCCAAGCTCGAATACGGGAATATCACTCATTCCGATTACGATATCGAGGACAGCACGCTGGTGTTCGATCAGTACGCTTCCGACGCCTACGACGGCACGTTCGTACTGCCTAAGGACATTAAAGTGACGTTCGCGACGGTATTCTATCAGTTCGGTGCGGACGCCGACATCAAGTACGAATTGCAATATAAGAACGACAAAGACAAATATACCGAAGTCACCGCCCTTACGTACAACAGCCTCGGACACACGATGGGCGACGAGTACGGCGGACCTAACGACGAACTCTATCTCCGTGTGACGCTTCCCGACGGAAACGACGGGCTCCGTCTTATAGTCGTATTCCCCGACAGGACGGCTACCGGAGTGCAGTATCTCAACAAGAGCAACACCGGTTCGGACGCCTATATAAACGATAAATATTATATCGACCCTTACGATTCCGCTACCTTTGTTCTTCCCGACAGCGTAAGGATATTCTACGAAGGCGCTTCCGAGGGCGTGGATAAATCGGTCGTTTGGACGCCTTACGGCGAAAGAGCGCAGGCGGCTTTCGAGCTTACCTCCGACGGAAGGTATCGCTACGCGGGCGCGGATCACGAATACGGCGCGGAATATCTATTCTATACCGTGCTCAAGAATTTCGACGACGCGGACAAGTCGCAGTACCTCGTGATGCACGTAGTGGTCATAGAGCGTACCGTTATCAACTTGCCCACGGAAATTATGATGAACAGGTATTACGTGGAGAATCCTTTCACCACCCTCGTCAAAGATATTCCGTACGAACTCGAGGAAGGGTATTTCGCGGAGCTTGCGAATATCGCGGGCGTTGACGCGAACGCGGTAAGCGATATGAACGGATTGCTCGCGGAATTCGGCGCCGCGGCTAACGTCGTTTACGACGAAAAGGCTTTCGGCGATAACGCGGCGAACTTCAAGCTGTATGCCGATTACCTTACGGTTTCCGCGCCGGTAGTACCTTATATCAAGTGGTATAAGGAAACGGGAGTCGCGGGAAGCGGCGAATACGAATTGCTTACCGACGACGACATTTCCGTACTCGGCGGTATTTTCTACGAGCTCGTGGGCGTATTCACCTACGGCGAAGGCGCCGAGGTCGCCCGTGGCAGGAGCATTTCTCTGACGCTCGTGTCCGACACGTGGGAATTCAGCCGCATACTCGGCATAACCGACAACGTCATCGAATTCAATCCTTATACGTTCACCAGTCTCGCGGAATCGTTCGAAGTGGAATTCTTCGTACGCGGATTTACGGGAGGCGGAGACACGTTCAAGACGCTTACGTTCTATCCCGAATATTACGCGGAGACCGAGACCGAATTGCTGCGCTCCTTGATAATCTTCAACAAGACCGAATGGGGCACCAACAAAACCTCCTCCGTGAGCTTCGTCAATAATTTCAAGACTTCGGACGCCAACCGCGTCACCACCGACGCGATCTATACGCTCGACGCCCAGCAGATAGGTATCGACGAAATAAGTTTCGGTTTCGGCTCGGGCTATGCGGTCAGCGGTCAGGTGGAACTCGTCATAGACCCGCTTAATCCCGTCATTCCTACTACCGCGCTCGCGCGCGGCAAGGTGCTTACCACTACGGGCGAGATAGTGGATCTCGACGAAGTGAACGTCGATTGGGAACAGGCGATATACGATCTGCCGATCACCGGCGGCACGCGCGCCGTTTCCGCCACCGTTTCCAAAGAGGGAGTAAGCGCGGAGATGGTAGTTCAAGTAACCTACCTCGACCGTACCGCGCAGGGTATTTATACGACCGAACGCGGCTTCACCGCGGCGGCGACGCCCGTGGACAATTATTTCACGCTCATGCTTGCCGCCGTGAGCGGAACCGGCGTGATAAGGAATAACTACCTCTTGCTCGATCCCATCAACTCCACGCTTTACGTACCCGAAGGCGCCAACGCGTATTACGCGGTCTCCGGAGCGGAACCCGCGCTCAGCAATTACAAATTGCCTACCACGCTGCGCATTACCTTCGCCAACGATTATCCCGCGGGAAGCACCGCCGCGGACGCCGTGGAAAAACTCGGTAAAGAGCTGTACCTAAGCGACGTCAAGTGGCTCCTCTCTCGCGAAGTTACCCTCGAAAACACCGGGACCATCAACGCGCGGATCAGGAGTTTCCGCATAAGCTACGTTTACGACGGCGTGACTTACACTTCCGACGTTTACGATTATTTCGACGACGCAACCGTGCTCGGTTCGCAACTCGATTTACAGCTTTCCACGATAGACAGAAGGGTGGAATACACAAGTATTTCCTCTGTTCCCGAAGGCTCCGAAATCCAGTATCAACAGGCTTTCGACGAATACTACATCGATCCTTACGACATTAAGTTCCCCGAGAGCATTTCCATCAAGTTCACGGGAAGCTCCGTCGAAGAAACTTACGACAACATAGTCTGGGAATACGACGAGGAATATCTCGAAAGAACGGACGTAATTTCGGGCTCGATAGGCGACGCGCTGATGTTCGTGACTGCTTCGATGAAGGTTTACGGCACCACGCTCGATATACAGTTCTCCATCAAGGCGAGAAATATCGACATTACCTACGTCACGGGTTCGGGCGAAATTTCCACAGAGCCGTTGAAAGGCGGCACGCTTTACGTGCGTAAAGGCGTTCCTATCGAGGAGCAGTTGCCCACCAAGCTGTATTACAGATTCGAATATTCCGACAATACCACGCAGATAGCGGCGGTGCCGCTGTCGTTCGCGGCGGCTAACCTTCCCAATATCGATAACGTCGAAGCGGGTATGACTTACACCGATATCCACGGCACGCTGGGTACGGTGGACGAGGACAACGTCACCTTCACGATAATTGTCATCGATCCCAAACTTTATGCGGTAAACGCGGAGAGCGGCGGCGGAACGTATATCGGATATTCCAACGGCGGATTCTATTACGATTACATTCCGATAGGAGTGAATAGGGCGGGACAGTACGTCGCGGGGCCCGAGGTTTCCGCGCTTCCCGACAAAGTCATAGTTACCGACTCCGGCGCGTATATGGATATCGTGAGCGTGGAATACGACGTTGAAAATCTCGTGGCGATATTCAATTGCACGTATACGTTCCTTTCCTTCGACGACAGCCAGAATCTGAGCGGCGACGCGGAGGGCAACGGACCGGACTCCGATAAGATGGCGATGAGCTTCACCGTGCCGATACGCACGTACGATTACACGAAAATCGAAGCGCGCAGCGCCGAATTCAAGAGCAGCACGGTACGCTTCCCGCTCGGGCACACCATAACTTCGAGCGATATGCCGCTTACCACAACCGGCGTAGCGCCGCTGTGGTCGATGAACGACGTCAACCAGAACCGCGCGGGAGAATACGACGTCGCCTGCAGCTTCAAGAACGCTTACGGCGAAATAATCACCGGCGAAATGACGGTAATAATCGAGAAGCAGCAGCTTACCGCGGACGACATAACCTGGACGACGGTGGACGGCGTGAACTTCCTTAACCGCGTCTATACCGGCGAAACGCTCGACATAACGCAATTCTTCACGATCAAGGAGTTCTTGCGCGAAGACGGCACTTACGGCGCGTTGCAGAATTTCACCGTGCAGTACAGCATCGACGGCGGCATAAGCTGGCAGTACGAGCAACCCGTCGCGGTTAAGCTGGACGGCTCGCCCGAATACCGCGTGCGTATCGTCGTAAGAGAGGAGGACGACTATAACGTAACCGGCTATTATACCTATTATCTCGTCATCAACAAATGCGAGATATACGCGGAAGACATTTACTTCCACAACGGCGACGACGTGCCGATAACGGAGACCGATTACGAATATTCCACCGACGGCGCTACCGCCACCGTGAAGATCAAGCAGGTGACTTACACGTACGACGGTACCGAACACGTTCCGTTTATCGGCGGAGTGCCCAAGGGCGCGACGTACGAGCTTATCTACGCCGAATACGATCCCGAGAACACTAATCCCGCGTACGATCCCGTACTCCGTCCCGTCAACGTCGGTCACTACATTATGCGGATGACCTTCGTCGAAGACCAGCGCAACTACACGATGAACGCGGGTATGGAATTTACCATAGTCATTCATATCGAAAAGCCGGAAATAACTTACACGTTACAGCAGACGATGGAGTATAACGGCGAATATCGCGACGCCGTGGTGCTTGTGAACGGCGTGCCGTTTAACGATCCGGGAGTTACGTTCGAATTCACGTATATTCCTTACGGCGAGCAACAGCTCCCGCAGGGCTCGAAGATACGCGACGCCGGCACTTATACCGTCAAAGTTAAGGTTTACGGCGGCAACAACTACCCGAGCTACAATATCGAAGGCGCGCCTACGTTGGATACTTTGACGAACGAGGTAACGATTACTCCGAGAGAGATAGTCATCAATATCAACAAGGTCGAATCGGAGTACCTCGACGAACTCAAGCCTTTCGATTCGTCCGTAACCGTGGTTTCCGCTGAAAATCCCTCCGAAGCGGGTCTCGTGGGCACCGATACGATAGCGATATTCGGCGGCTTCGACATCAGCTGGACGGGTGGAACGCTCACCTACAAGCACATGGTGGGCAGTTACGAACTCGGTTTCGACACGGAGCCGGCGCATAAGAACTACGTCATAACGGCGGTCAACGGCAGCTACGAAATCGTGGCGCGTACCGAGGGCGCGGTGGTTATTCCCGATAAGGAAGCGCTTGACGCCGCAGTGGCGCAGCTGCGCGACGGCGACACGGTGCGTTGGTATCTCGAAGCGGGCGACTACGGCTCGATAACGATATCGAAGAACGCTTCGGTTGCGATAGTGGGCTCCTACGACCTTACTTCCGCAGAGGAACGCATAGCGGTATTCTTCGATACCGTGACGATAACTTCGGGCGACGTGACTCTCGATATAATTTCGTTCGCGCCCACGTCGTCGACGTCGTCGGTCTATATCGGCGCGAAAGCGGGCGCGGTGACGGTATCCCGTTCCGAATTCGTCAATCCCGCTTCCACCGTGCTCATCGATTCGGTGGGCGTAAGGGCGCAGACGGGCTACGGCGGAGTCGTCGAAATCAAGGAATCCTATTTCTACGCCTATTCCACCGCCGTCTATCTTGAATCGGGAGCCGTGAACATTTCCGATTCCGAGTTCTATTTCAACAATATGGGCGTCAACGTGGCGACGGGCGACATTACGCTCAGCAACAACGTCTTCCGCAATACCCGCGGACCCGCGGTGTATATCGGCGCGATGAATTCGACTGTGTCGATATTCGACAACACCTTCAAGCTCAATAACGTCGCCATTAAGACGAACACGCCTTTGAGAAACGACATACGCGCGCAGAACGTCTTCAGCGAAAACGCGGTGACTTTCGAAGGTTGGTCGGACGAGGAATAACGGGAAATAACGAATAATTACGTGGATAACGGAATTACCGATATTGTTTCCTTCGACAGTCTTTCAACGCTCGTTAAAACGCCTTTCCCTACCGGGAAGGGCGTTTTTTTGCGGTTAAGCGATAATAGCGCCGAAAGCGCGCATACTACCGTAAAAGAACGGGCAGGGGGAGCGTGATCGTGAATAAAAAATTCGTTATACTTGCGGCTGTAGTAATGATACTTTTCGCCGCGGATCTCGGCAGTACGCGTTCGCTCGCGGCTTTGCTCGGCAAAGCCGTTTATCCCGTATTCGTCGGTGTGGTGTTCGCGTTGTTTCTGAACGCGCCCGTCAAGTTTATGGAAAGCACGTTTTTAAGCTCGCCCAAGCTCGGTAAATTCAAAAGGGCGATATCGCTTACTCTTACGATAACGCTCATAGCGGGAATTGCGGTAGCGGCGGCGCTACTCGTCGTTCCCGAACTGAAAGAGAGTTTCACAGCCCTCGAAAAGGGACTTGACGCCGTAAAGGAAGGGGAAACGGAGCTTTTCGGCGGGCGCGCGGACGGCATATTGAGCGAGGCGGTGGCGAAGGGCGAGGGATTCTTGCGCGAAAAGCTCCCCGACGTAGCTTCTTTCGCGATAAATACCGTCAAAGAAGCTGTTTATATATTCATAGGCGTAGCGCTCGGGACGATGATGGTAGCCTCCAAGGAAAGCCTCGCCTCAGGGCTTTACGCCGTCATAGACAGATGCTGTGAAAAACAGCGCGCCGCTCTTATAAAAGGCGCCGTACGCGCCGCCACCGATAAATTTTCGCGTTTTCTTGCGGGGCAGGCGGTGGAAGCGCTGATATTCGGAGCGGCGTGCTACCTTGCGTTCATTGCCTTCAAAATACCTTACGCTTTGCTTGTCGCGGTAGTGGTGGCGGCGGGCAATCTCATTCCCATGCTCGGCGGCTATATCGGTGGCGGGATAGGGTTTCTGATAGTATTGACGGTTTCTCCGGGGAAAGCGCTCGTGTTCGTCGCGATAATACTCGTTCTGCAACAGATAGAACAGGTGACGACTTATCCCGCGATAGTGGGCAAATACGTGGGACTTACGAGCTTTTACGTATTGCTCGCGGTGGTGGTGGGCGGCGGACTGTTCGGCTTTTGGGGACTGGTGCTCGGAGTGCCCGTGGCGGCGTTCGTATACAATCTCGCTGTGGTGCTCGTGCGACGAAAACCGAAAGAAGCGCAACCCGAGGAATAACGCGCGTAAGTTTCAACGTAGAGCGGCGCTTACCGCAACGGAGGTGAAGGGCGTTATCGGCGACAAAATATTCCGTATAACGCTACAAAGCGCCGTATTGTTCGCGTCGCGCCGCGTTACTATGCCGGTATGGAATTGTATTTTTCGTCCGACGCGATACACGAGCTCGCCGAATACGTCGCCCGCAAATATCCTCGCGGGAAAGTTGGCGTCACGGATAAGGAAGGTAAACTTACGGCGGCGTTAAACGCCGTGGGTAATCCTACCGTCGTGGCGGAAGAAGCCTCCTCGGACGAAAGCGTAAGACTCTACGTTTGCGCAGGCGGCGAACGCGAATTTTTTAAGGCGCGCAGGGCTTCGAAAGAGTACCCGCTCGTTTCCTCAGTCGATTTCGCATACGGCGGCGTGTTTGAAGATTCCGTGATTTCAGATAACCGAAATATAAAATACGGATACCCCGACGCAATATTTTTCGACACGTCGGGAGACTGCTCCTATCTTTACGCTTCGGCGTTCGCGGGAGCGTTCGGCGTATATGCGGAGGCGCTGTGTCTCGCGTGCTCCGCGCGCCGCGGAGCGCGTGAGACGACCGCGAGAGAACTTCTTCCCACAGCCCGCGAAAACCTTTTCGCGGAGATTTCCGCAGAGCAGCTCATATTGCGCACCGCCGAGCTCAAAGCCCGTCTCAACGAGGACGACTCCGGATTTTTCCGTCTTGCGCATGCGCTTTATCCGCAGGGCGACGGAGAGAGGGGAATTTTCGCTTATTTTTTCCTCAACTATCTTGCCGTTTTCCTGACGATACGATTTACAAACTTCCCGTTTTGTAGTATATTGTTAGGGAAAGATGCCGTGCGCGCACGCATATTGGCGGACAAGGCGGGGCTGCCTCCCTTGAAAAGTGAAGGAAGCGCCTTAGTCAATCTCGACCCTTATCGTACGCTTACCGCAAGATACGCGCCCGCCGAAAGCGAACTGAAAGCGGTACTCGACCGTTTTCTCGTAGAATCGGGCGGAGGGAGCGCCCATCTCGGGATGTTGCTCAACGACCTCGTTCTCGCGGCGGAGCTTACCGAGAACGAGCGTGGGTTCCTCGCGTTGCTTGCGTCAAGCGGCTTCGTCGACGCGCTGACGGACGAGACCGTGTGAGCGCGGCGCGCGCAGCCCGCCGCGGGACGGATGACGAAAGATGAGGTTTATTTATGAAAGTTACTGTGGACGCCGATTTGTTTTTATTCGATCTCGACGGCACGATTTATCTCGGCGATACGCCGATACCCGGCGCTATAGACACCCTTAAAGCGCTCGAAAGGGCGGGTAAGCAGGTTTGTTTCCTTACCAATAACAGCTCCAAGGATCCCGCCGAATACGTGGAAAAACTTTCCGCGATGGGTTATCCCGCACGCAAAGAACAGATAATCACTTCCGCTATGGCGACGATACATTTTCTCAGGACGGAGCGCCCCGGGAAAAGCGTTTATCCTTTAGGCACGCCCACTTTCGAGCGCGCGGTGCGCGAAGCGGGTATCGTCACCGACTCCGAGAACGCCGATATAGTTTTACTCGCTTTCGATACGGGAATAACTTACGATAAATTCTGGACGGCGAACGTGCTGCTCGGCAAAGGCAGCGAATTTATAGCCACCCACCCCGATAAAATCTGTCCGTCGGACAGAGGGGATATGCCCGACGTCGGTTCGCTCGCGGCGCTTCTCGAATGCGCTTCCGGCAAGAAGGTTTCCGTATATTGCGGCAAGCCCTACGCGCCGATGGCGGAGATAGTGAAGCACCTTTACGACGTGCCCGCTTCGCGCGTGGCAATGGTGGGGGACAGATTGTACACCGATATTCTGTTCGGGATCAATAACGGTTTCGTGTCGGTGGCGGTATTTACCGGAGAGACCACGCCCGAATCGCTTGCGGCAAGCGATATCGTCCCCACATTCGCGTTCGGCTCCGTCACGGAGTTGACGGTCGAATAGCGAAAAAGGGTTGCAAATACCCGCTCTTTATTATATAATTAAAAAACGAAACAAATCTTCTACGGAGATATTATGAAGAAAAAAGCGATTTTTGCAGTCATAGGCGCAGTATTGTGCCTTACGTTGTGCCTCGCGCTCGTCGGCTGCAACAAACAGTATAAGCAGGACGCGGTCGAATTGGACCGTGCCGGTATCGAAAACGTAGTTTCCAACGGCGGGCTCGCGGTCAAAGCGGGCAAATATCTGTATTTTATCAACGGATATGCCGGTCAGGACGGCGCCAACGAATTCGGCAAAGCGGTTAAAGGCGCTATAATGCGCGTAGAACTCGACGAAGCGGGTGCGCCCAAGACGGACACGCTCGTGACGGTAGTGCCGAAAAACGTATACAACACCAATGCCGATATCGGTATAGTGATAGTCGGGGATTATATTTATTACACCACGCCTTCGACCGATAAGGACGGAAGCGGAAACGCGAAGACCTCGGAAATGGTGCTTATGCGCACCACGCTGGACGGCGCCGCGAGCGAAGTGATAGCGGAATTCGACGATTACACGCCCGTATACAGGGTGAACCCGGGGTATATCGTATACGTGAATTCGGCAAGCGAGCTTCACGTTATCGACCTTAACGATAAGAAATTCAAGGACAGCGTCGTAGACGAAGAACTCGTCGCGTACACGTTTGCGGATTACGCGGACAACGCGAGCGCGATGCAGGACACCGTGTTCTACACCAAAGCCGCGGAGAACAGCTATGCCACCAACAATACGGTATGGGCGTACAGAGCGGGCGGCGCTCCCGTCAAGGTAATAGACGGCCTTGCCTCGTATGACGCCGCAAAACTTGCGCATCCGGGCGGATATTCGATAACGCTTCTCGACAGTTATTTTGTGGGCGGCGACGGCATAAGGTTGGTATACACGAAGACGGACAGCGGCTCCAATACGAAGTCCAAAGGCGTATACGCATACGATTTCGGAACCGATCTTAAGTTCAGCGAAAGCGGAGAAGTGCGTTACACGACGGGCGTGACCTATACCTCTGTCAAATATATCGACGCAAACAATATACTTGCCGTGGATTCCGACTCCGTCGACTATCTGCGTAAAGACGCGAGCGGCGTATGGGTGACTGATGTGGTTATCGAAGGATCTTCCGCGAGCATACTGGACGTAAAAGTAAATAACGGCATAGTGACGGTGTATTATACGGTAAGCAACGCGCTTTACAAAATAGACGTGCTGGAGTCTGACGGTAACGGCGGGTACAACGTCAAGATAAACAGCGCGGTCTCGCTGTACGGCACGACGTATAACACGACGTGGCAGAAGCTCGACAAAGTGCTTGACTGCGTGTATTTCTTCAATTCCGACGTCAAGGACAACACGTATTATCTCGATCTGAGCAAGGTAGAGCCGCACAATTCCAATTCGCAAATAGCGAAGCAGCTCGGCAAATTCTCTAACGCGGACAACATCGGAATGCTCGAAACCGTCGACGAGGAAGCGTAAAAATTTCCGAACGCAAAACATAACTACAAACCGGACGCGGCGCTCAATAGCGCCGCGTTTTTTCATGTTTGAAATTTAAAGCGGCGCGCCGAGGGCGCGCCGTCTTTTTTCGGGGGTGAATTACCTTATTACGGTGGCGAGGAAGGTGACCGTGGA
>CALVOD010000011.1 GCA_944350065.1 uncultured Clostridia bacterium | reverse complement strand
TGAGAATGGTATTCCCGGAGCTTACCGAGGAGCGCCGTAAAGCGCTCGTCAAAGAAGTCAAAGTTGCCGGCGAGAACGCCAAAGTCGCCGTTCGCAATATCCGCAGAGACGCGATAGATCTTCTGCGCGGGTATAAAAAGGATTCCGTCGTTACCGAGGACGATCTTTTCGCTCTCGAAAAAGACGTCGACAAAGCCGTCAATGCCGCGATATCAGATATCGATAAGATCTGCTCGGACAAAGAAACGGAGATAATGTCCGTTTAAAGGCGTACGGCGATGGATCATCTTGCCGTAATTCCGGACGGCGGTGGCAGATGGGCTAAAGCGCGCAATTTGCCGCGCGTTAACGGCTATCTTTACGGGATGCGCGCCGTAAGCGATATTATCGACGCCGCCGACGAGCTGAAAATCGGTTGCATATCTTTTTACGTTTCCAGTATGGAAAACTATAAGCGCGGGGACAGCCTTATTCTCGCGTTGTCTTCCGTTTATGTCGATTATATAGTCAAAACTCTTCTTCCGGTTTGTATTACGAGAAACTATAAACTGTTTTTCGTGGGAGATTACGCGCGGCTTACCCCGGAGCTTATGAGTTGTATTTCGCGTGCCAACGCCGCGACCATCAACAATACGGGTATGACGGTGGCTTTCGTTTTCGCTTATAACGGTATGGAGGAGGTCACCAAAGCCTTCAATTACGTTTTTAAGCAGAAGCTCATCAACGCCAATTACACCGAAGCCACCATCGCCGAAGTGGAACCGTATATGTATTCCGCGAGCCTGCCCCCCGTGGACGCCGTACTGCGTTACGGTAATTGCAGACGTTTGAGCGGCTTTTTGCCGTTCAGATGTACGTACGCGGAGCTTTTCTTCAGCGAAAAACTTTTCCCGGACGCGGACAAAGGGGATATCTACGACCTCGTGAAAGAATATAAAAAAATCAAACGCAATTTCGGAGATCTGAAATGAAAGTATTGAAACGCACTCTGACGGGCATTATTCTGCTTGCCGTACTTTTGGGATTTATTTTCCTCACGGGACTGTGGGGCGGTAAAGGACAACCATTCTTCGACGCGCTGCTCATCGTCGTGCTCGCCGTAGCCGCTTACGAAATGATCGTCGCCGTCAAAGCCAAAGGTTACCGCGTTATGCTCGCGCCCGTTTGCCTCGCTGTTGTAGCGGCTTACCCGACGACGGTTTTTTTGGGTTACGTCGGCTTCGCCGTGCTTATGGCGGTATGTCTCGCGCTCGCTTTCTGCATTTTTATCTTTGATAAAAAAGTGATGCTGAAGGATATGCTGATGACGTCTTTCGTCATACTTTATCCCGTAGCTCCGATAATCCTCGCGATGCAGCTTACCGCCGCTTACGGTATGATACCGCTTCTGATAGCCGCGGCTTCCGCAATGCTTTCGGACGCCATAGCTTATTACGCGGGAAGCGCTATAGGCGGTCCTAAAATTTTCCCGACCATAAGCCCCAAAAAGACTTATGCGGGCTCGATTATAGGACTTATAGGCGGTGCAGCGGGCGCTATGATCGTTTATGCGATGTTCGAAGTGGCTCCGCTTCCCGTGAACGCGCCCGTTAAGTTCGGCGAGATTTTCCCCGACACGTATATTCTGTTCTACTGTCTCGTAGGCACCGCGATAGCGGTGATAGCGGAAGTGGGCGACCTTTTCGCTTCGCGTATCAAAAGAGAACTCGAAATCAAGGACTTTTCTAAACTTCTCGGCAGCCACGGCGGACTTCTCGACAGACTCGACAGCATAATATTCGCCGTGATATTTATGAGCGTCGTTATGGCGTTCATACCCGTATGAGCGACTTAAAACGCGTCGCGGTGCTCGGCGCGAGCGGTTCTATAGGCGGAAGCGTGCTCGACGTCCTCGCCCGTTACGGCGAGGAACTCGGGCTTGAAATAGCGCTGCTTTCCGCAAGAAGCAGGGGCAGGGCGCTTTACGACAAATTCGCCGCCGAAAACGTGACCGTTATATCCGACGACAATTTCGGCGCTCACGGCAGAGCCGCGCATTTGAAAGGGACGGAATTGCTTTCTTTACCCGAAACTTACGCCGGAATCGATATAGTCGTCAACGGTATCGGCGGTCTTAGCGGGACGCTGCCTTCTTTCGCGGCGGTTGCGGCGGGCGCGAAGCTCGTTACCGCAAACAAAGAAAGCATAGTCGCGGCGGGCAAAATGCTGCTCGCTTCGGCAAAGAATAAGGGCGTGCCCGTGATACCGGTGGATTCCGAACACTCCGCGGCGTTCCAATGTCTGCTCGGAGAAGATACCGAAAGCGTCGAGAAAATAATTCTTACCGCTTCGGGCGGCGCGTTCCGCGACCTCGGCGCGAAAGAGATAGCGTATGCGCGCGCCGCGGACGCATTGAAGCACCCTAATTGGAAAATGGGCGCGAAAGTTACCGTGGATTGCGCCACGCTTATGAACAAAGGGCTCGAAGTCATAGAGGCAAAGAGGCTTTTCGGGGTGCGCGAAGTGGGAATTGCGGTGCACCGCGAAAGCGTTATTCACGCACTCGTTCAGTTCAAAGACGGCACTTCGAAGCTCTGTATGTCGCCGCCGGATATGCGGATCCCCATTCAATACGCGCTCACCGCGCCGAAAAGAGCGGCGGTATTTACAGACGGCGACAGGGCGCTTCCGAAGGGTTTCGAGGCGCTTACGGGACTCACTTTTACGGAACCGGATTTGAAAAGGTTCCCTTGTCTCGGAATAGCGCTCGAAGTGGCGCGCGGGGATTCCGAGTACGACGGCGCCGTGCTGTGCGCTGCGGACGAAGCCGCAGTTTCGCTGTATATGTGCGGAGCGATAGGCTTTTACGGTATAAACGAGGTCGTTTCGGACGCCCTCGACAGATTTGCGGGCGGTAATCTCTCCGCACCCGAAGAATTAACGAGTATCGAACGCGAGGTAGGGGAATATATTTTAGAGAAATACGGAGGTTTCGGATGCTCTTAGCCGCCTCATTTGAACAGGTAATGACCACCATAGGCTACGTGCTGCTCGCGCTTTGCGCGCTGATGTTTATGGTCGTCATACACGAACTCGGGCATTACCTCGCGGGTAAAATGCTCGGCTTCAAAATAAACGAATTCGGCATAGGCTTCGGACCGCCGATTTTTAAACGTACAAATAAAAAAACGGGAGAAGTGTTTTCGATACGCCCGATACCGCTCGGCGGCTTCTGCGCGTTCGAGGGCGAGGACGACGCCGAAAATAAAAATCCCGCGGCTTTCGAGAATCAACCGCCTTGGAAAAGACTTATCGTTCTTTTTTCGGGAGCCTTTTTCAATCTCGTTTCCGGTTGGATAATCATAGTCATTTTCTTTTCCGCTTACGGGCAGGCGCTGCCCGCCGTAGTCAACGTATACGCCGATTCGCCCAACGCCGCCGTTTTAGAGGAAGGAGACGTTTTCCTTAAGGTGGACGGCAAACAGATGAACGTGCTCATGGCTGAAGACGCCACGAAAATGTTTTCGGAAGCGGGCGATACCGTGGAAATGGTAGTTTTGCGCGACGGCAAACGCGTTTCCGTCACCTTGGTAAAAGGCACCTGCGTTACGGGCACTTACGACGCCGAAGGGAATTTCACTCCGACGGTCAACGAGGAAACAGGCAAAGTCGAAACATATTACGGTTTCGGTTTCACTTCGGCTACTTATGCCGTCAAACTGCCGTTTTTCCTCGCGCTCGGAAGATCTTTTTCGTTTATGTTCTTCCTCGTGTATAAGATCCTCGCCATACTCGGAAGCCTTATCACGGGGCAGCTCGCGCTCAATACGGTAGGCGGTCCCGTGACTACCATAACCGTAATGACGCAGGCGGCAAGCAGCGGGTTTGCCACTTTCTCGTACGTCATCTGTCTCATTTCCGCAAACCTCGCGGTAATGAATCTGTTACCGATACCGGCGCTCGACGGCTCGAGAATGTTGTTCTGCCTCATCGAATGGATATTCCGAAAACCTATCAATAAAAAGGTGGAAGCGGTATTGCATACGGTAGGCTTCGTGTTGATATTCGCGTTTGCGATTTTCGCGGACATATTCCAATTCGTGACCTGAAAAGGAGGAAGAGTTACTTATGACGAAGCAGGTCAAAGTGGGAAACGTGGCGATAGGCGGGGGAGCGAGAGTCAGCATTCAGTCGATGACGAATACGCTTACAAGCGATTACGGAGCTACGCTCGCGCAGACTAAAGCGCTCGCCGCCGCGGGCGCCGAGCTCGTGCGGGTGTCGGTTCCCGACAAAGAAAGCGTCGTTTCACTCGGGAAGCTCGTGAAAAACTCTCCCGTACCGATAATTGCGGACATACATTACGATTACAGGCTCGCGCTTGCCTCGATAGAAGCGGGCGCGCATAAGATACGCGTCAATCCCGCCAATCTCGGCGCGCAAGGGGTGAAAGAAGTAGCCAAACTCGCCGCCGAACGCAAAATTCCCGTTCGGGTAGGCATTAACGCCGGCTCGCTCGAAGGCGCGCGCTCGGCGCGCGCGCTTGCCGAACTCGCCCTCGACGCGGCGAGAGTATTCGAGGACGCCGGGTTGACGGAGCTCGTACTCGCGGTAAAATGTTCGGACGTGCGACGTACGGTTGAAGCCTACCGCGAGCTTCACAAGATAAGCGATTATCCGTTGCATATAGGGCTTACGGAGGCGGGAACGGCAGCGAAAGGAGCGATACGCTCCGCGGTAGCCGCGGGAGCGCTCCTTCTCGACGGTATAGGCGACACGTTGAGGGTTTCGCTTGCGGGCGATCCCGTGAAAGAGGTAGCCGTAGCCCGCGATATTCTACGTTCCGTCGGACTGCGCGCGGGCGCAGACGTCATTGCCTGTCCTACCTGTGCGCGAACGCAGATACCCGTGGAAGAACTCGCGGAAACGGTAGAGTCAGTCCTCAGGGACGTCGATTTCGATATAAAAGTCGCGGTTATGGGGTGCGCGGTAAACGGTATCGGCGAAAGCCGCGGCGCCGATCTCGGCGTATGCGGAGGGAAAGACAAGTCTCTCCTTTTTATGCGCGGCAAGCCGTATAAGACCGTCGATAACTCCGAGATAGCGGAGGAACTGAAGAAAATGATAGAGGTGTATCGTGGATAACGGTTCTTTCTCATACGTCCTCGAGCAGGCGCTCGACGAGAACGAACGTATATTTAAATTTACCGGTGCGGTGCTCAACGCCCGCGAAGAAGTGATAATCACGTTGCTTGTCGCGGCGGACGACTATGACGCCAAGCTCGACGACGCTTTGCGCGCGAAGGTGGAAAGGATTATACGCGAAGTCGTGCCCGAAGCGTACGAAACGCACGTGATATTCAGAAAGACCGATACCGACGAAAGATTTATACGCGAAAAGATATTCGGATATTTTTACGATTCGAGCCCGATAATGACTGCGAAAATCAAGGACGCGCCGGTTAGCGTGGAGACGGGCTACGGCAGCGTAAAAATAAGCGTCGGACTTCCTCCGGACGTATTCAGTTACGCAAAGAGCGGCGAGCTCGACAAAAATCTCGCGGATTATCTCGAAACGCAGATAATAGAGCACATTGAGGTGGAATTCTACAGGACGGAAAGCGATTCCGCCGTTTCGCGTAAAAAGATCCGCAAAATCGAGTCCGTTCGTCAGTCGATAAGACTTGCCGACGTCAACGTGGTCGTGCCGCTCGTCGGCGCGATAGCGAAAAAACCCGCCTACATAACCGATGTCGGCGCCAAAGAGAGCGACAGCGCCACCGTTTGCGGCAAGGTTGTGGCGGTAGAGGAGCGTAAAACTCAGGCGGGCAAGGAATATTTCCGTTTCACTCTCGACGACACCACCGGTAAACTCGAATGTCTCTTTTTCTCGAGATTTCCTTCGCAGATAGAGCGTTTGAGGACGTATCTACTGCAGGACGTCTGCGCGGTAGCCGAAGGCAACCTCAAAATGGACGAACGCTCCGCCAAGTACGTTATGTTCGTGAGGAAAATTTCCACTTGCACCATTGATTACGCGAGCATACGCACCGACGTGGTGTATAAAGAGGTTTCCGACGAATATTATACGGTAGAGCCCGCAGATTACGCCGAGAGCGAACAGGGGACTATGTTCGAGGAAGAAGGCGAACTTCCCGAACTTCTTAAAGGCAGGATAGTCGTTTTCGATCTGGAGACGACGGGACTTTCGCCGACGGGCTGCGAAATAATCGAAATAGGCGCCGTGCTTATGGAGGACGGAGTTTTGCGTTCGGTATTCTCCACGCTCATAAATCCCGGTGTGCATATCCCGGAAGAAACTTCCGCGGTGAACCATATTTACGACGAGGACGTGGCGAGCGCGCCTTCGTTCGAGGACGTGGTGGGCGACTTTTACAAATTCGCTTACGGCGCTACGCTTGCCGCGCACAACGCTCCTTTCGATATGAGCTTCCTTACATATCACGCCGCGAAATATCTCTACAACTTCGACAACCCCGTTATCGACACCCTTCCGCTCGCAAGAAAGGTCATTAAACGAGACAGGGGAGTCAATCTCGGTGCGTTGTGCGAACGCTTCGGGATAGAACTTACCAACGCTCATCGCGCGGTCTACGACGCGATAGCCACGGCTAAGGTCCTTAAAGTCCTCGCCAAACTGGATAAACAGTGAATTTAACGTGAAAGTTCTCTTTAGTTCTCGCGAGCACCGTTGACAAACTCGCGCGCGCGAGGTAAACTGTAATTGAATTATGAAAAGACGGCTTTTGTTAATACTGCTTGCCGTTTTCGCCGTCCTCATACTCACGACGACGCTTGTCGCCTGTAGTCGGGGAGGTAGCCGTAACACCACTTATATTATTTCCTTCAATACAGACGGCGGCAGTGAGGTTCAAAGTATAATACTCAAAGCGGGAGAATCCATAGTCCTTCCCGATCCGCCCACTAAAGACGGATACGTTTTTACGGGTTGGTACAACGACAGGGAATGTAAGCGCCCGGTCAATACTTCTATTTTCAAAGCTAACGGCAATATGACCATTTTTGCGGGGTGGGAGAGCGTGCTTACCTATCCGCACGAAATAACTTTGGAAGAATACCTCGAAGGCACCGTCAAACTCATTACGCCCGTCGAAAACCGCGCGCAAATGGGCACTTTGGTAGTGGTTTCGGTAACGCCGTCGAGCGCTTACGAAATCGCGTCGGGAGGTGTAGTCGCGGTAGGCGAAACCACCACAACGGTGCTTATGCCCGAATCGGGCAACCGCTACCAATTCGAAATGCCCGCGGAGCCCGTTACGATTAAAGTGACTTTTACGCTCAAATCCCACCGTATAACCCTTAATCCGTTGATGACTTGCGGCACGGTGGCGCTCGGCGCCGACTCCGCGCGGCAGGGCGAGATAGTGACCGTACGCGCCATTCCCGATTACGGTTACAGACTCGTGGAACTTTATATGTATTCCTCCTCGGAAGGCACTTATACCGCGATAAACGACAATTATTTCGTAATGCGCTCCGGTAACGTCATAATCGGCGCGGAATTCGAACCCATAGACTACGACACGCTTTATTCGATAGAATGCGAAAGCAGCGGAAAGGGCAGCGTTTCCGTAGAAACGGACAGACAGGCGGCGGGGGTATTCGTGGAGTTTTCTGTCCGTCCCGAAGAAGGCTACAGGCTCGTCAATCTGTGGGCGGGAGGCGTTACGCTCGACGACGACGGGTTCATAATGCCCGCGCAGGACGTTACGTTGAAAGCGGTCTTCGCGCCAGCCGACGAAGACGACGAGCATTATCCGGTCACGTTGAGTGCATCCGACGGCGTGATAGCTACCGCGGACGACAAAACCTCTTACGCCGCGGGCGAAGAAGTTACGTTGGTACTCAATCCCGCCGAGGGATACGAAATAGGCTCCGTCACCGTGAACGGTTCCTATATCGAAGGCAACACGTTTATAATGCCCGACGAAGATACCGTCGTGGTTGCGGAATTCGTGAAACGCGGTTTCAGCTTGATGTTTTCGGGCAATATGAATTTCAAGGGCGAAATTTCCGCAAACAACGCCTACGAAGGCGATCTGATCCGTTTCGATATCACGCCGAACAATGGTTTTTATATCAGTAAGGTCGAGCTTGTAGTCCTCGGCGACGACGGCAATCCCGATTCTGTCGTCGAGCTCGACGAATACAGTTTCGTGATGCCCGCGGCAGACGTGTTTATTCGCGTTACCACGATAGCGGTGGGCAACCGAACGTATGCGCTGAAAGCGGAGGAAACCGAGGGCGGTTCGATAGAATTACTTTCCGATTCCGCACGCTACGGAGAAACGGTCAAGGTAAACGTGATCGCCTGCGAAGGCTACCGCCTCGAAGCAGGCTCGCTCACGTTAAGTTATATATCCGGAAACACTACGGCAAGCGTTACGTTCGGCGGCGAATTCATTATGCCGGACAGCGACGTTACCGTCAGCGCGCGTTTCGAAAGAGTGTATAAGGTGGGCGCGATAGACGAGTACAATATTGCCGTCTATCCTTCCGCAACGGAAATAGCGGTCGGAGAATCGGTGCAATTCACGGCTACAACGCGCGGCGGCTTGAGAGACGATTATAATTACGGTTCGATAGAGCTTACCGTTTCCACGAGCGGAGGCTACAGCGGAAGACTCGACGTTTCGGGGGTATTCATTCTCGAAGCGGAATACGCGGGAGACGTAACAGTCTCCTATGACGAGAAAAAATACGCCTACGTATCGGAGTCGTCCTATTCGAGCATTTCCGTTGCAAACGTCGAAGGCGGGTATCTGACCGTGCCCGCATACTATGCCGTTTATTCGGGTACCGTCGTCCCGATAACCGTGGTCGCCAACGAGGGCTATGAACTGAAAAGCATTACACTGTCTACGCCTTATACTTCTTATACCGTGGCGGATTCCTTCACGATGCCCGCGTCGAACGTCACGCTCACCGCCGAATTCGTCGAAGCGGAACAAACGGAATTCACGCTCGACGCGCTTTATTCGCGCAACCGCGACAGCTTTGCGGCGGCGGGCATTTTCCTCAAATATTACCGCGAAAGCTATCAGATCAGGGAGCTTTTCGGCGATAAAAAACTCAATTCCATTTTAAGCTACGTCGACGGCGTGATTACCGCCTATTCGGAATACGGACACGATTTCTACGTCATAGAAGTCAAGTCACTTATGAAAGTCACCGCGATAACGCAGCGCGCCGTGGAACGTATTCTGAACGATTATCCCGAGGGCGCCGAAGCCGACGTCGTTATCGATTATAATTTCGTAATAGTTTCCGTCAACGGCAACGCGGACGAAGACAAGCAGATGCTTTTGAACGGTATCAAACAGATAGACAACTGCATCCTGTATAAACGCGCCGACGGCTCGTACGGACTGTACGCGTACGTAGGCAACGCCGATTACGTCAATTTAATGCAATCCTATTCCGGTCGCATAATCTCCTATATCGCGCCTTACGCGTTCGCGGTAAGGGGCGCCGACGTGCTCGGTATAACCCTCGGACACGTCAGAGTGCTCGACGATTTCGCGCTATGCGGGCTCGCTAACGTGCGCTACGTTTATCTCGGCAACGTCGAATCGGTAGGCAAAGGCGTTTTCGCGGGCTGTTCGTCGCTCGAATACATAGGCGTAAGCAAATATAATTCGGCGTTCGTTACCGGTACCGACGGAGTGCTTTACGGCGTGATTACCTCCAACAAATACAGCCTGATTGCCTATCCCGCGGGGAAAGACGCTACCGAATACAAACTCGATTCGAAGTGCGTGGAAATTATGCCTTATGCTTTCTTAGGCGCTGATACGCTTGTGAGAGTGGGCTACGGCGGCAATCTTACCGCCATAGGCGATCACGCGTTCAAAGACTGCTCGTCTCTTTCTGAAATATATTACGGCAACGCCGCGGAGAGCTCGATACTTAAAGGAACGGCTGCGCTCGATAACACCAATTCCGTGATAACGAGCGTCGGAGAGGGCGCCTTCGAAGGTTGCTCGTTGATAACCACTTACCGTTTCGACAAGCTGACGTTCGTGGGTGAGGGCGCGGTAAGCTGGGACGGCGAAGCAAGCGTCACGGTGTGGCTCAATACTTCCACGGTAAGCGCCGCGGGCGGTATTCCGATAACTGTGGCAGCGGGTGCTGTAGGCGGCAACGGGAAACTCGTTATCCACGCGGGCAACCTCGCAGAAGCCTATTCCGAAGCGGAATACTGGCGCGAACTTACGGAATATTTCGAGTAGTTTTTCGAAGTCATAAACGTATTCGGCAAAGCATATCCTATGGCAAAGGGATATGCTTTTTTTATTACAAAATTAAGTTCTATTCCCCGAATAATCGTCGGAATTCGACAAAGCTAAAACGGTAATATGGAGGTAAAGAAATGTTCCTCGTAATGAGAAAGCGCACGGCTTTAGCCGTGATAGCGACGGTGCTGGTGCTTATTGCGGCGGTGGCGCTGGTGAGCGCGGGAGCCGCGTCGGAAGCCGTCGCGGCGAAAAGGCTTGTGCCTGTGTATTCGGTGGCGACCGAAGAAAACAAAGTGGCGCTTACTTTCGACGCGTCCTGGGGCGCGGAGAAGACGACCGCGATAATGGATATTCTCGAAAAATACGGTTTCAAAGGCACGTTTTTCCTTACGGGGATATGGATAGACGAATATCCGGAGCTTGTCAAAGAGATAAACGAACGCGGGCATCTGATAGGCAACCACAGCGACAATCATAAACATCTGAGCGAGCTTGACGCGGCGGGGATAGACAGCGAAATAGACGTAACCGCCTCGAAAATAGAAGCGCTTACGGGGTATAAGCCGACGTATTTCAGGGCGCCTTTCGGCGAGTACGACAACAAGCTGATTAACGCACTCGACGCGCGCGGGGTGCAGTGCATACAGTGGAGCGCCGACAGTCTCGATTGGAAAGGAATAAGCGCGGCGGAAATAACGGAGAACGTCGTAAGCAAACTCGATAAAGGCACGATAGTGTTGTGTCACAACAATTCGGAGCACATAACGGAAGCGTTGCCGCTTATCCTTCTTGCGATCAAGAACAAAGGAATGAGCGCGGTGCGGCTGGACGAACTTGTGTATAAAGAAGGATATACGATAGACGCGAGCGGCAAACAAATCAAAAATCAATAACGAATTACGGGAGTAAGACGAATGGACAATCTGATGAACAACAATATAGTGTATCTGACCGGGAAGATAACCGGCGAACCGAAATACTCGCACAGCGTATTCGGAGAAGGATTTTACGAGACCTACGTGGAAGTGGAAAGACTGTCGTCGCAAAAAGACGTCATACCGGTTACGGTGTCGGAGCGGCTGTTGGACGAAGGCGGATTCGAAGACGGCAGTCAGGTAAGCATAGAGGGGCAATTCCGAAGTTATAACAAGCTGATAGACGGCAAATCCAAGCTGATGCTCACGGTATTCGTGCGCGAAATCACCGACGACGACTACGCTCTGAATACCAACCGCATAGAATTGACGGGGTATGTCTGCAAGCCGCCGGTATTCCGTACAACGCCGTTCAAGCGGGAAATAGCGGACGTGCTGGTGGCGGTGAACCGCGCGTATAACAAATCCGATTACATACCTTGTATCGCGTGGGGAAGGAACGCGAGGTTTGCGGCGAAGCTCGAAGTGGGCGACAAAATCAGTCTGAGCGGACGTATACAGAGCAGAGAATATCAAAAGGTACTAGAAAGCGGCGAGCAGGAGACGCGGACCGCATACGAAATAAGTATAGGCAGGCTGTGTTTCGCGGGAGCGTGCTCCGAGGAAGAAGAACTGTCCGAGTGAAAAACAACGCTTGCAAAGGAGGTTGAGCGGCGTTATAATAACCTTATGGAAAAGGTTATTGAAAATCTCGAAAAAATTAAATCGGCAATATCGCGCGCGGCAGCCGAAGCGGGCCGCGATCCCGCAGAAGTCCGTATAGTGGGCGCGAGCAAATTCCGCGACGCTGATACGTTGCGCGCGTTGTGGGCGCACGGCGGTGTGGAAGCGTTCGGCGAAAACCGCGTGCAGGAGTTCGTTTCGAAGTACGACGAAAATTTAACGTGGGACTTTATCGGACAGCTGCAGACCAATAAAGTGAAGTACCTGATAGGGAGGGTGCGTCTGATACAGAGCCTCGACAGGCTTCAGCTTGCTGACGAGATAGAACGGCTCGCCACAAAGCGCGGAATCGTTCAGCAGTGCCTTATCGAGATCAACAGCGGAGAGGAAGCCAACAAAGGCGGATTGCGCGCGGAGGACGCGGAAGCCTTCCTCCGTTCGCTCGAAGAAGGCTACGCTCACATCAAAGTCAGAGGTCTCATGGCGGTTGCTCCGCAGGGGATTCCGGAGAGCGAATTGCGCTCGCTGTTTACCAAAGTCGGGGAAACCTTCCTTGCGCTCAAGAAGGATAGGGAGGACTTCGACGTTCTCTCCATGGGTATGTCTCACGACTTCGAACTCGCCGTGAAATGCGGTTCGACGATGATAAGACCGGGGCGTATTTTGTTCGATTAAGCCTTTCGAGTATTCTAAATTAGCCGCATTTTCATAGTATGAGTTATCTTGAGACCTTGAAAACCGGCAAAATTCCCGAAAAAAAGCCAAAAACGCCCAAACCCACCGCATACGACAGATATATGGCGCGCAAGCGCCCCGAGACCATTCCGCGAGCCGCTCGCGTAAGCGTCACCACCCCTTCGGGATACAACGACGTCCGTATGATCGTGGGCGAGATCAAGAGGAACCGCGGAGTGGTTACCGACTTCAAAGGAGTGCCTCCCGTTACCGCGCAACGGTTGCTGGATTTTTTGAGCGGCGCCGTGCATGCGCTCGACGGACGCATCGAGAGGATAGGCGACGGCGTATATCTCGTCACGCCCAAAGGCGTAGAAATAGCCTGCGCATTTCCGCAGGCGGACGACGGGTGAGGCGGCAAAGTTTACCGAATCCGATTTACTTTATCGGTTTCCGCATGATTTGCGTCTTGCGCGTTACGTTACGCTCGTTTCTCCGCGCACGGCAAACGGTTTAACATCGCTACCTTTCTGTTTTCGGCTACGGGCGTTATTTTCTTGCATAACGCCCGCGTTTATTGTATACTGTTTCTATGCGAAAACCCGATTTGAGGAAATACTTTTACGACGATCCGCGTAAGAACGCGCTTTATCTGGGCGTCGAGGCGCTCGTTATGCTCGCGTATCTTGCCCTCGATTTACTCACGAAAGAGTTTATTTACGGGCCGATAGCCGCAGGCGAGCCCGATATCATACTTATCGACGGCGTTCTGCGCTTCACCGCCGTGGAAAATACCGGCGCTTCGTTCGGTATATTTTCCGACGCCACGAACGTTCTGCTCGCGGTGGCTTTGATAACGGCGGTCGTCCTGTTGCTCGTATGGGTGTTTTCCGTCAAGGAGCGCAACGGATTTTTCCGCGCGGCGCTTATCCTTATGCTTGCCGGCGCGGTAGGCAATATCGTCGACCGCATAGCTTTCGGCTACGTCCGCGACTTCGTCTATTTCGAACTCATCGATTTTGCGGTGTTCAACTTCGCCGACAGCGGGCTGTGCGTCGGTTGCGGCTGTATGATAGTGTATATCATATTTTTCTACCGTACCGATAAGAAAACCGATAAAAACGCCGAAATCGACGGAAAATCGGAGGGTTAACGTGGAAGTTTCCGTTTTCGTTGCGGCGGCTGAGGACAAAGGTTCGCGACTGGACGTTTTTCTTGCCGATAAGCTGCCGGATATTTCGAGAAGCCGTATCAAGGGTTGTATAGAAATGGGTATGGTCAGAGTACGCGGCGAGCAGGTCGCCAAAGGCGGCTACGCTTTAAAAGAGGGCGATCTCGTCGAAATCGCCGTCGCGGACGCCGTGGAACTCAGTGTCGAGCCCGAAAATCTGCCTTTGAATATAGTTTATCAGGATGCGGATTTCGCCGTTATCAACAAAGCGCAGGGTATGGTCACCCATCCCGCCGCAGGCTCGCCGAACGGTACCCTCGTCAACGCCGTTTTGTACCATATCAAGGACCTTTCGGGCATTAACGGCGTGCTTCGCCCCGGTATAGTTCACAGACTCGACAAAGATACTTCGGGGCTCATTCTCATCGCGAAAAACGATTGCGCGCATATTTCGCTCACTTCGCAGATAGCCGAAAAAACAGCTAAACGCTACTATATCGCCCTCGTCGACGGCAACATAAAAGAGGATTCCGGCGTTATCGACGAGCCCGTTGACCGCAACCCCAAAGACCGCAAAAAAATGGCGGTCGTCAAAGGCGGTCGCCCCGCAAAGACCGCGTATAAGGTTATAGAGCGTTTCGGCAAGTACACGCTCGTCGGATTCGAGCTTTTCACCGGGAGAACGCATCAGATCCGCGTTCATTGCGCTTATATGAAGCACCCCGTAACCGGCGATCCGCTTTACGGCGGGAGCAACGCTTTCGGGCTGAAAGGGCAGTTATTGCACGCGGCGAGGCTCGTGGTCAACCATCCCGCCACCGGCGAACGTATGGAATTCACCGCGCCGCTTCCCGATTATTTCCGCGAAGTCTTGGAGAAGTTGCGCAAAACGCTTGCATAACTTTTCTTTATATGTTAATATTTTAATGCTTAATAGTAATTATATCGGTTACTTGAGAGTGGTCGGCGGCCACTCTCAATCGATATATAGAGGAGTGAGGCGTCTTATAATGGATTATCAGTCAGTCAGAGAACGCGCCGAAAGCGTGATAACCCCCGTTGTCGAAGAACTCGGTTACGAAGTCGTTGAAGTGGCTTTCGGTTGCGTGGGCAAAACGGATACGCTTACCGTCTATATTTACAAAAAAGGCGGCGTGGATCTCGACGATTGCGTGAGAGTCAACGACGCGCTCGACGCGCCTCTCGAAGCCGCCGACGTTACTTGCGGCAGGGCGTACACGCTCAACATTTCTTCTCCCGGGCTCGATCGTCCGATAGTTACGGACAGGGATTTCGAGCGCAATGCCGGGGAAAAGGTGGAAGCCGTTTATCTCAAGCCGGTCGGCAAGAAAAAGCAGGCAGTGGGCATTCTTCTCGGGCAGGACGCGGATAACGTGTATCTCGAGATCAAGACTCTCAGGACGCCGATACCGAAGGCGAATATCAAAGTTCTTCGCCCTTACGTCGATATGAAAGGTCTGAAATAGGACCTACAACTTAATAACAATTTAATACGGAGGTTACCCCAAAAATGAAAAACAAAGAACTGTTCCTTGCGCTCGACCAGATCGAAAACGAGTACAAAATCGACAAATCGCTGCTTATCGCTTCTCTCGAAGCGGGACTTGCGTCCGCATTCAAGAAGGAGTCTGGCGAATCCCGCGCCGTTGCGGTAAGAATGAATCCCGAAGCATATACGATAGAATTTTTCGCATATCAGACGGTAGTGGACGGCGAGCCGCAGGAAGATTCCGAAATATCTCTCGAAGAAGCCCGCGACATTAAGCCTGACGCGGAAGTGGGCGAGCTTATAGGCGAAGTGGTTTCGCCCGACGATCTTTCGAGGATTGCGGCGCAGACCGCCAAGCAGGTCATCACCCAGCGCATCAACGAGGCGAAGCGCGAACAGGTTATGAGCGAGATGAACGAGCGCGAAGGCGAGCTTATGCAGGCAGTCGTGCGCAGAATAGAGTCCACCGGCACCGTGTCCGTAGAAATAGTGGGCACGCAGATGGAAGGCATCCTCGCCACCGGCGACCAGGTACGCGGCGAGAAGCTCAACGTGGGCGACAAAATAAAGGTTTACGTCAAGAAGGTTCGCACCGACGCGAAAGGCACTTCGAGAGTCATGGTATCGCGCAGCTGCGCCGGTTTCGTAAGGAAACTTTTCGAAATAGAAGTTCCCGAAATCCGCTCCAATCTCGTCAAAATCAAGAATATAGTCCGCGAAGCGGGACTCCGCACCAAACTTTCTGTTTACAGCGAAGACCCTAATATCGATTCCATCGGTTCCTGCATAGGACCTAAGGGCTCCCGCGTGAACGCCGTCATCAACGAGCTTAACGGCGAAAAAGTGGACGTAATTCTTTACAGCTCCAATCCTTCGGAATATATCGTGCGCGCACTTTCGCCCGCTAAGGTTCTGATGGTTCAGCTTAACGAGACCGAGCAGCAGGCGAGAGTCATCGTTCCCGACGATAAACTTTCGCTCGCAATCGGCAAAGGCGGTCAGAACGCCAAACTCGCCGCCAAACTTACCGGTTACAAAATCGACGTAAAACCTTATTCCGTAGCGGTAGGCGACGACGAAGGCACGGAGACGACCGAGGAGTAACGGGCATAGGCGCCGTTAGCGTACGGAAATGTACAAACCCGAAAGAATGTGCGCGGTCTGCCGCGTGAGAAAGAATAAAAGCGAACTTATACGCGTCGTACGCATGCCGGGAGGCGAATTCGCGGTAGACGATAGCGGCAAAGCCGGCGGGCGCGGCGCGTATGTTTGCAGGGAGGGCGGATGCCCCGAAACGTGCCGCAAAAAACGCGCTTTGGACAGGTCGTTCAAAACTGCGGTGCCGGAGGAGATATATGAAATTATCGCCGGAATGCGCAACGAAAATAAGTAGTTACGTGGGATTTGCTCTCAAAGCGGGCAAAGTGGTGTTCGGCGCCGACAACATAATCGCGAGCAACAAGCGGATGTTGGTGTTGATATCGGAAAGTCTCGGCGCGAATTCCGCTTCGAAAGTGCTTGCGCACGCGAAAGAAACGGGTATGCGAGTGGTAACCGTGGAGGACGTCGGGGCTATGGTTTCGCGCGAAGGCGTCAAGGCGATAGGGATACGCGAAAAGAACCTTGCGGAAGCCATACTGAAGCAAATCGACGCGGAGTGAGTAGCGCATATAACGCTTTCGGAAGCGGCGAAATCGAAACAAAATAACGGAAATAAACAAAAACCGAAAAACATAAATCTTAATACGAAAAAATAGAGGACGGAAAGAGAATGGCAGGAAGCGTGAACAACGAACAAAACACCGTGCACAACATCTCGAAAATAGAAAGCGTGCTTAAAGCGAAAAGGGAGGGCATAACGAAAACGATTGCGGAGTACCGCAAGGTGCTTGACGTAGCCCGCAAGTCGCTTGACGACAAGTACGCGGATTTTTTGCGCGAAGCGGAGGAGCGCGAAGCGCTCGAAGCGGAAAAGCGCAGAGCGGAAAAAGAGAAAGAGGAAGCTATTAAAGAAGCTACCGCCACTCCGATAGTACCGGAGGAGCAGAAAGCGGAGGCTGAGGAGCGCAAAGCGGCGCAAGAGGCTACGGAAACGGTCAAACCCGAAGCCGCGCCCGCCGAAGCGGTCGAAGCCGAACGCAAGCAGGGGGCGCCTGAGGTTAAGGAAACCAAAGAGGAACCCGCAGCACCCGCACGCGTAGCGGCGCAGGAGGAAGAACCTCTTTCGAAGCAAAGGCTTGCCGCCAAATCCGCAGCGGAATCGATAATAAACAAGAACAAAAAGCCGGTTATAGCCAAGCCGGTCATCAAGACGTATATCCCGCCCGTCGAGGAGCCGAGACAAAGGCGCTACGGAGATCGTCCGCAGGGCGGACAGGGACAGCCTCGCAGACCGCAGGGCGGCGCGAGCTCGTCCGTTTCGTTCCGTCAGTCGGCGATAGACCGCATCAACAATGCGCCCATGCCGCAAGCGGGCGGCAACGCGCCTAAGAAGAAGGTTGCCGACAACCGTCCCGAGGACAAGACGCGTACCAACAAGAAGGCGATGACCAAGAAAGGTTACGTTACCGACGGCGCGGTAGTCGAGTACGACGAAATGGGCGAGATCAAGAAGATCCGCACGAGGAAAACGGGAGCGCAGAAGAAAGAATTCACCGTAACCGAAGCCATGGTGATAGAGCACGCGGTATTCACAAAAGAGAATTTCACGGTGAAAGAGCTTGCCGAGAAAATCGGTAAAGCGGGCGCGGAAATCATCAAGAGACTGTTCCAGCTCGGCATAATGAAGACGATTAACGACAATATCGACTTCGAAACGGCGGAACTCGTCGCGAGCGACCTCGGTATCACTATCGAATTACAGAAAGAGGAAACCAGCGAGGAGAAGCTCATTTCTTACTTCGAGAACGAAGCGGAAGACGATCCTTCCTGTCTCAAGCCGCGTCCTCCGATCGTAACGATAATGGGACACGTCGACCACGGCAAAACTTCGATATTGGACTATATCAAGAAATCCAACGTTGCGGCAGGCGAAGCGGGCGGCATAACGCAGCACATCAGCGCGTACACGACTACGGTGAACGGCAGACCGATATGCTTCCTCGACACTCCCGGACACGCGGCGTTCACGGCGATGCGCGCACGCGGAGCGAACGTGACGGACATAGTCGTCATAGTCGTAGCCGCGGACGACGGCATAATGCCGCAAACGGTGGAAGTCATCAACCACTGCAAAGCTGCGGGCGTCAAGATAATCGTTGCCATCAATAAGATAGACAAGACCGGCGCGGACGTGGAGAGAGTGAAGTCGCAACTTACGGAATACGATCTTCTTGCCGAAGAATGGGGCGGCGACATACCCGTCGTTCCGGTCAGCGCGAAGACGGGCGCGAATATGGATCTTTTGCTCGAGAATATCCTTACGGTAGCCGATATTATGGAGCTTAAAGCGAATCCCGACCGTAAAGCGCGCGGTACAGTCGTCGAAGCGAGACTCGATAAGGGCAAAGGACCCATCGCCACCGTGCTCGTACAGAACGGAACGCTTTCCGTCGGAGACCATATCGTGGCGGGCACCGTCATCGGTAAAGTCAGAGCGATGCAGGACGACAAGGGCAGGAACGTGAAGAAAGCGGGTCCGTCTATGGCGGTTGCCATTCTCGGTCTCGACGAAGTTCCCGATTCGGGCGACCAGCTTATGGCGGTGGACGACGAGAAGCTGCTCAAGAGCGTGGTTGCGGAACGTATAGCCCGCGACAAGGAGAAGAAGCTCAACAGCGGTAAGATAACGCTTGACGACGTATTCCGCGGAATAGAGGAAGGTAAGCTCAAGGACCTCAACATTATTATAAAAGCGGACGTGCAGGGCTCCGTCGAAGCTATCCGCGAGAGTCTTATGGAGCTTACCACGGACGAAGTACGCGTTCGCGTAGCGCACGCGATGGTTGGCGCGATAAACGAATCCGACGTAGCGCTTGCCGACTCGATTAACGCGATAATCATAGGCTTCAACGTCCGTCCGCACGCGAACGCCAAAGCGGCGGCAGAAGCCAAGAACGTTGAAATAAGGCTTTACCGAGTGATATACGACGCTATCAACGACGTAAAATACGCAATCAAAGGTCTTTCCGCACCCAAGTACAAGGAGCAATACCTCGGCAAAGCCGAAGTGCGCGCCATCTACAAGATCAGCGGCGTAGGCACGATTGCCGGCTGTATGGTGCTTGACGGCAAGATCGTCAAGAACGCGAAAGTCCGTCTTATCCGCGATAACGTAGTGGTTGCGGACACGGCGATCGACTCTTTGAAGCGGATGAAGGACAACGTGAAGGAAGTCGTATCCGGATATGAATGCGGTATCGGGCTTGCCAACTGCAACGACATACAGGAAGGGGATATCATCGAATCCTTCGAAGTGGTCGAGGACAGGAGCTGAGGCGATCGCGTAAGCCGAACGGCGACGGGAGAACCTGCGTGAAAAGGAGGCTGCATTTATGAAAATCGAAAGGGTAAACGCGGAGATACGCAAAGAGCTTATGGAGCTTATAATGCTCGAAGTCAAGGATCCGCGTGTGCACGACTGCGAAATGTTGAGCATAATGCGCGCGGAGACCACGGGTGACCTCAAATATTGCAAGGTATACGTCAGCGTAATGGGCTCGTCCAATCCCGCGGGCGTTATAGCGGGGCTGAACGCGGCGTCGGGATATCTTAGGAACGAGCTTTTCGCCCGTATGAAGGTGCGCGCGGTGCCCGAACTTACTTTCGTGCTTGACGAAAGCATCGATTACGGTCTCAAAATCGACCGTATTCTCAAAGAACTCAATAAGGACGAGAACAAATAATGTACGAGAGTATCACCAAGAGACTGTTTTCGGCAGAGAGCGTAGCCGTGTTTATGCACATAAACCCGGACGGCGACTGCGTCGGAAGCAGTCTTGCCATGTACGCCTATCTTCGCAACCTCGGCAAAACGGTTGACGTTTATGTCGAGAAAAAGGAAGATATCCGCGAAAATCTCTATATTTTACCAAATATCGAAGCGATAGGGGTTTACACCTGCAAGCGTTACGACCTCGGAATAGCGCTCGACTGCGGCAGCGCGAGCCGCATGGGCGCTTCCTCGGCGAAAGTGTATTTCGAAAAGTGTGACGAACGCGTTTGTTTCGATCATCACGAGACTTCGGAGCCGTTTGCGGACGAGACGGTATTCGAAAACGTGGCGGCAACGGCTCAGATACTGTATAAATTTTTTAAAGAAAACGACGCTTCGGCTATCGATTGCGACGTGGCGACCTGTCTTTACGCGGGGCTTCTGACCGACACGGGCGCCTTTGCGTTCTCCAATACGAGCGACGAAACGCTGCGCATAGCGCTCGAACTGCGTGCTTACGGCGTAGACGCCTACCGTCTGCTGTATAAGCTCGTCAAAGAGGAACGCCGAGCGATTTTCGATTTGCGCAACCGCGTGCTCGGGAAAACGCGATTTTTCCTTGGCGACCGCATGGGACTTATCTCTTTTATGCGTTCCGATTTCGAAGCCACGGGAACCGTCGATAAAGATACCGAGGGCATTATCAATTCCGTTATAAATATCGAAGGCGTGGAAATTGCCGTTTCCGTAGCGGAAATGGCTGATAAACGCGCGTTTAAGGTGGGTATTCGCACCAAAGGCGGAGTGAATGCGGGTAAATACGCGGCATTGTTCGGAGGCGGAGGACACGCGAACGCGAGCGGATGCCGCATTTACGCCTCCTACGACGAAACCGTCAAAAAACTTACGGAAGCCGCGGCGCTTGTGCTTGACGGCGCGGACGGCGACGGAGAATAGCGCAATGCTTTGCGGGTTTCTCAACGTAAACAAAAAGAAAGGCATGACTTCATCCCGCGTTGTGGGAAAGGTCAAGGGCATTTTGCGCGCGCAGGGCATATCGGGCGTTAAAGTCGGGCATACCGGAACGCTCGACCCGGACGGCGAAGGCGTTTTGCCGATAGCGATAGGCAGAGCCACGCGGCTTTTCGATTATTTCAGCGAGAAAACCAAAATATATTATACCGAATTCGTGTTCGGTAAAAGTACGGACACGCTCGACGCGTCGGGCACGGTTATCGAAGAATCCTGCGTTATGCCGACCGAAGCCGATATTCTTGCGGTAATACCTTCGCTTACGGGCGATATCGACCAGATTCCGCCCGCGTATTCCGCTAAATCCGTAGACGGCAGGCGCGCTTACGATCTCGCGCGTGAAGGAAAAGAGTTCGAGCTCCGTTCGCGCCGAGTACGCATAGACGCCATCGAATATTGCGGCGTTTGCGGCGAAGGCGGGGAGAAAGCTCACGCATTCCGCGTAACTTGCGGAGGCGGCACTTATATAAGGAGTATCGCGCGCGATATGGCTAAGGCGCTCGGAACGTGCGGATATATGCGCTACATTCGCAGAGAACGGAGCGGGGAATTCCGTATTGCCGACGCATATACTTTGGAGGAGCTCGAAGCGGGGATTGCCGATAAAATAATACCCGCAGAAGCCGTTTTGAAAGAATTTAAACGGTACGACTGCCCGCAGGAAGATGCGCGCAAGGCGCTTAACGGCGTAAAAACATCGCCCGCAGGAATGCCCGAAGGCGTATTCCGTCTTTATTGCGAGGGCGAATTGACAGCGCTTGCGGAAAACGTCGGGGGCGTTATGGAAATAAAAACGAGGTTGTTATAATGGGCGGTACTTACAAAATGCAGAAACAGCGGACAGACGAAAAGGAAATCGAAAAAGGGCGTATGCTTGCGCTCGGCTTTTTCGATTGTCTGCACCGCGGGCACCGTGAAATCGTCTCCCGTATGCTATCCGTATGCGACCTTTGCAATTTCGAACCGCACATATTCACCTTCGACGACGACTTTTTCGAAGCGCTCGGGAGCAAAACGCGTCTCGTGTATCTGCTCGAGGAGCGGCTCGAATTGTTCGAAGAAGCGGGCATCCCCCGTAAAAACGTGCTTATCGCTTCGCCGTCCGCGGATTTTCTCGAGATAAGCGCGGAAAACTTTCTCGAAATGCTGGACGGATACAAATTGTCCGCGGTCATTGCGGGAGAGGATTTCCGTTTCGGTAAAAACGCCGCTTACGGTATAGCCGAACTCGAGGAATGGGCGCGTAAGCGCGGCATAATAGCGATAAAACAACCTCTCCTTAAAGAGTGGGAGCGCAAAATATCGAGTTCCGATATCCGCGAATACCTCTCGCTCGGCGAAGTAGCGGCGGCTAACGCGCTGCTCGGCAGAAGATATTTCGCAGAAGGAAGCGTTTTGCACGGCAGGGGCGTGGGTAAAAGTTTCGCGCTTCCTACCGCCAATCTTACTTTGCCGCCCGAAAAGCTGTTGCCTTTCGACGGCGTGTACGAAACGCGTACCGTGGTGGACGGCGTGAGGTACCGCTCGGTCACCAACGTGGGCGCGTGTCCCACGTTCGGCGAGACGGTAAAAGGGGTGGAAACGCACATAATCGGCTTCGACGGCGACGTTTACGGCAAAATAATACGCGTGGAGTTCGTGGACAGGATACGCAGCATATTCCGTTTCGATTCCAAAGAAGAACTGAAAAAGCAAATAGAAAGCGACATAAGAAGGGTAATGGACGGCGATGATTAAATTCGGTGTGGCGGGTAACTCGCAAAGTTTTTTCGACGAAGGTCATACGACGACGATAGAAGCGGCTCCGTGGTGCGCGGCGCGCGGGATCGACGTATTCGAGTATTCTTTCGGCAGGGGCGTTAATCTTCCGGAAGCTACGGCGCGCAAGATAGGCGACGCGTTCGGAAGGAACGGCGTGGAAATGAGCGTGCACGCTCCGTATTTCATCAATCTGTCCAATCCCGACCCGGAGATGATATTGAAGTCTT
>CALVOD010000010.1 GCA_944350065.1 uncultured Clostridia bacterium | reverse complement strand
ACGCCGTAGGAATTCGCCATTATTTCTTGTTCCTCCCGAAAAATTTGTCTTTTAATTTGTAAAGCAAGTCGAATAATTTGAGTTTGCCTTTGACTATCTGATGCTGTTGGACCACGAGCAGTCCCGCAAGCGACGCGTGACGCGGCTTATTGAACTGCATGAGATCGGGCGAAAGTATCTCCACCGTGCGTCCCGTGACTTTTGCAAGACATTCGCGCGCCCCGGGAATATTGGCGATACCGGAGCCGGTAAGCAATATTTTCGCTTCGCGCGGAACTTCGTACTCGCTCATTTTAATGGCTTCGTGAATGTATTCGGCGATATTCTGCACTCTGTCGTACGCTATGGCGTTGATACGGCTGACGTCGTAGGTGAGCGTTTCGCCTTCGCGGCTCACGCAATACGCGTCGCCCATAGAGGGCTGAAGATTGAGGTTCAGCTTGTCCACGAGCTCCGTGGAAACGTCGAACGGCACTCCGTCTACGGTGGTGATATCCCCCGCTATGTTCCCTCTCCCCAGCGAAAACGCCGCCGAATGAAGTATGCCGTCGCCCATTGCGTATGCCACGGACGTGGAAATATATCCTACGTCGGCAAGGATCACGCCTTCGTCGCGGTACTTTTCGGGCACGACGTACATGACTTCGGCAAGCATCGCGGAAGCGTATACGAAAGGCACTTTGACAGATTCGGATATTCTGTCGAAAAGCGAAATAAAAGAATTCTCGCAAACGGCGTACGACATAAGGCAAGCTATTTTGGAAGCGGTACGCCCCGCGGGAGTTATGGTGTAATCGTTGTCGTCGAGCACGTAATAAACGGGAGAAGCGCTTATACAGGTATAACCCGCTTCGCCGTTATAATTATTGCCTAAAGCGTAAAGAGCGTCGAGATCGCGGTCGGTGATTTTGCGTTCCGCGCCGAGCTCCTGCTCTACCATTTTGCAGACTATCGAAGCGAATTCTCCGGGAACGCCCACCATTATTTCGTCGAGCTCGCAAAAAGCGGAAGCCTCGCACTCGCGCACGAGCGAATCCACGACGCGGAAAAGACCTTCCATATCGAGAAATTCGCCGTCCTGGAAACCGTCGTATTCTGCGCTGGCTTTGAAGGCGAAATTATTGGCGTATTTGAGGTCCTGCATCACCAAAGTGACGGCGTCCGAACCGATATCCAATACAGCGACTTTTTTTGCACTCATCCGGAAATTCTCCTCGCGCGTAGGCGTTAGTTAATTAGCTCTATTTTTTATTATATAATTATAGAGAAAACGTGTCAATGCTTTTCGGCAAAATATTATAAATTAAATCGTTTTTTATAAATTTGCGGCGTATTCCCGGTATGCCGCAGACACTCTTTCCGCAATATTTTCCGCGGGCGACCTGTCGACCGTGAGAGTTTCTCCGGTGCGCGTATTGAGCGCGATTGTATCTCCTTCGAAAGCTATGGAAGCGAGAAAACGGGGCTGTGCCGCGGCGGGCATACCTTCCGCTTCGAGCGCGAGGAACACGTTGCGCAATGTCGCAAAATCCGCCGTGTCGTAACTGTTGCCGACGGTAAGCCCTATTATCATTATCAGGTTGTTTTTGTCGAGGTCGGCTTCGAGCGCCTTGCGGTCGAGGGCGAAGTCTCTGTCCGCTATCGCATAGCCCGTCCCGTCGCGCAGAGGCACCGCGCACATCGGAGCGTGTTCTTCGACATAAACTTTGACGGTATCGGGGAACTCGCGTACGACGTCCTTAACGGTTATCAGTCTGTCCGGATATGCCGCCGCCACGCGTTCCCTGATTTCGTTTTCGTTGAGGTTGAGTATCGAGCCGTTGGTTTCTATCGCGCAGACGGAATATACTTCCGCCGGATCCGCCTCGGTGGGAGACGCGCCGACGTACTCCACCGAAACTTCGCGCACACGGAAAAGATTGCCGAACAGCGCAATGATCGCCACCAGCACCACTCCCAATCCTATCGCAACGGCTTTGTACTTCATAAGTTTACCTGAACCTTTCCTTCCCCTTGCGGGGGCAAGATCACACTTTGACAATGTCCGCGCCCAGCGAGGACAATACTTTCTCGGGGGCTTCGTACCCCCTCTCGATATGGTGAATGTCGTTCACTACCGTGGTGCCCTGCGCTTTAAGTCCGGCGAGCACGAGCGCCGCGCCGCCTCTGAGATCCATGGCTGCGGTCTCCGCGCCGTTGAGCGCTTTCACGCCGGTAAAAACGGCAACCTTGTCTTTTACTTTAACCGATGCGCCCATTTTTGTCAACTCCGCAACGTGTTTGAAACGCGTTTCGAAAATATTTTCTACGACTACGGTCGTTCCTTCCGCCACGGACGCGAGTACGCATAACGGCGCCTGAAGGTCAGTAGGAAAGCCCGGATAAGGTCTTGTCTCTATACACCCGGGCGCGCGCAACTTCCCGTCCGACCGCACCGTCACGTCGGAACCGTCCGCTTCTATTTCGGCGCCGCTTTCTCTGAGTTTTGCTGTGAGCGAAGCGATATGCTCCGGACACACCCCTCGTAAAAGAACTTCCCCGCCGCAAACAGCCGCCGCTATCATATACGTTCCCGCCGCTATCCTGTCGGGCATAGTGGTGTATTCGGTGCCTTTGAGCCCACGCACGCCTTCCACCCTTATGAAAGAAGTCCCCGCGCCGCTTATGCGCGCCCCCATTTTATTGAGAAAATTCTGAAGATCGACAACCTCCGGCTCTCTCGCGGCGTTGGCTATCGTCGTGACCCCGCTTGCGGTAGCCGCGAGCAACATTACGTTTTCCGTGGCGCCTACGCTCGGATAATCGAGAGTAATCGCCGCGGGACGCATATCCGTTGCGTCACATAGTATGTAACCGTAGCGGTCGGCTATACGCACGTTCATTTCGGTAAGGGCTTTCAAATGAATGTCTATCGGACGCAAACCTATGTCGCATCCGCCGGGATAAGCCACTTTGGCTTTCTTGGCTCTCCCGAGGAGCGCGCCTAAAGTGAATATGGAACTCCTCAATTCCCCCGCAAGTCTCGAAGGTATCTCGTGGGAACGCATATATCCCGTGTCTATCGTGACGGAATCGCCTCTGCGTTCCGTTTCCGCCCCCAGCGAATTGAGGATGCGCGCCATATTGGACACGTCCGTCAGGTCGGGGCAATTATGTATTACAACTCTTTCGTCGGTGAGGAGCGCCGCCGCGAACAGCGGCAGAACGGCGTTTTTAGCGCCCTGAACGCACACCGTTCCGCGGAGCTTCCGCCCGCCGTTTATTATGTACTTGCTCATATATACCCGAGGCTTACGCCTACCACATAGTATGTCTAAGCGTGCGTTTTGTTTACAGCGTGCGTTCCGTCGGAGAGTCCTCTCGTGATTGCTTCGTGAGCTCCGTTGACTTTATCGAGGTTCATCAGGAGCCCCGAAGCGAACATAAACACCATCAGCGAACTGCCGCCTGCGGAAACGAAGGGAAGCGGCACTCCCGTAGGCGGCACCGCTCCGCTCACGACGGCGATATTCAAAAGGGTTTGAATGGCTATCACCGCGATCACGCCCGCGGCGAGCATACGGGTATAATTGTCTTTCGCGTTTATGGCGACGCGTATTCCGGAGAATATGAGGAACGCGAATACAGCCGTCACCGCTATCGAGCCGACGAGACCGAGCTCCTCTCCTATCACCGAAAAAATGAAGTCGGATTCCGCAAAAGGAAGGTAAAGGTATTTTTGTCTGCTGGCGAAAAGTCCCACTCCGAAAATACCTCCCGAGCCCAGCGCGTAATAGGACTGAATGAGCTGATATCCTTCTCCTTTCGGGGTAGCCCACGGGTCGAGGAAGGCCGCAAGGCGTTTCAGACGGTACGGTTCGGCGATTATCAGCGCGGGAATCGCCGCGAGCGCGGCGCCGGAAAAAAGCGCTATGTGTTTCCCGCGCATACCGCCCACGAAAAGCATCACGAACAACGCACAGGCGATACAAAGCGTAATGGACATATTGGGCTCGAGCATAACGAGCGCGCACATCGCGAGTCCCGCCAAAGCGGGTATAATCAATCTTTTCAGCGTATTCGGCGGGTATTTGTCGAGGTATGCGGCAAGGAAGATCACCAGACCGAATTTAGCTATTTCCGAGGGTTGGAAGGTGATGAAGCCGAGGTTGATCCATCTCGTAGCGCCGTAGCTGGTCTGTCCGAGCCCCGGAATGAATACCGCCGCAAGCAGCAGCATCGAGCCTATGTATATGACGGGCGAACATTTCCGCAAAAATTTCAGGCTGATTTTATAGCCCGCGAGCATTGTGAATATCCCCACGACGAAACCGAGCACCTGTTTCTTGACGTAGAAAAAGGCGTCGCCGTAGTCGAGCTCCGCCGAATACGAGCTCGCGGAATAGATCATGACGATACCGAACAGCGAAAGCAGTACCGTCGATATAAGTACGTTATGCCTTAAGCGCATAAACGCGGCTCTTGAAATATTCTCCGCGCTCGGCGTAGCCCTTGTATCTGTCGAAGCTCGCCGAGGCGGGCGAGAACAGCACCGTATCGACGCCTTCGGCGTGCGTCAACACTTCGATTGCTTCGTCGAGAGTATCGGTAATTCTGATGTCGGTGAAGCCCACCTTCATTGCGGAACTGTAGATTTTTTCGGCGTTTCCGCCGGTAACCGCCACGAATTTGACTTTATCGTAGATTGCGACGAAAAAGTCGCAGTAATCTTCTTTTTTGTCTGAGCCGCCCATAATGAGTCCTATTCCGCCGCCAACGGAATCGACGGCGCTGAGACAGGCGCCCACGTTGGTGCCCTTGCTGTCGTTGTAGAAACACACCCCGTCCACCGTGCCGACGTATTCTATGCGGTGCGGGAGCGTACGGTATTCCTTTACGAAAGAAGCGAGCTCGGCGCCTGTGGCTCCCATACGGTACGCCACGTTCATCACCGCGAGCATGTTGAAACGGTTATGCTCCCCTTTCGCTCTGCTCTCGCGCACCGAAACGAGGGGCTGACCTTTCATATAAAAATAATTGTTTTTGAGATAAAAATCCCCCTTCTGCTCCTTCGCGCTCACGGGAATTACCGCGGACGCAAGCCCCGCGGCAAGGTCGCGCGTCACCTTCGTATCCCAGTTCACCACCGCGTAATCGGTGGCGCTTTGCCCCATGAAAACGCGTTTTTTGGCGTTTGCGTAATCTTCGTAGCGGGCGTATCTGTCCATGTGATCGGGAGAAATATTCAAAAGAACGGCGAATTTCGGGCGTAAAGTGTAACAGAACTCGAGCTGAAAACTCGAAGCCTCTATTATCGCGTAATCGGGCTGATCCCCGTCGAGCACGACCTGACTTACCGGATAACCCACGTTACCCATCGTGCGCGCCTTTTTACCCATGATTTTAAGCGCTTTGTCGAGCATATCCACGGTGGTGGTCTTGCCGTTGGTGCCGGTAACGACTATTTTTACTCCGGTTAAGAATTTCGAACCGAACTCCATTTCGCTTTCGACGCGGATACCGCGCGAGAGCGCTTCCGCGACTACGGGGTGCGTTCCGGGTATCGAAGGGCTTATCACGACGAGGTCGAGCCCCGCGAATATCTCCTCTCCTCTGTCCCGCCAGTTGTTCTCTATCTGCTGCCTGTCGTCGTAAAGTCTTACCTCGTATCCTTCGCGTTTAAGCAGAGCCGACGCGGAAATCCCGCTTGCCTGTATGCCCATTACCAATGCCGTTTTCATAGCCGAATACCCCTAAAAAATTATTATGAGCGCCGTGAGTCCCGCTATAGCGGTCACTATGCAGTAGCACGACACTATCTTACTCTCGTTCATACCTTTCAGCTCGAGATGGTGATGAAGCGGCGACATCAGGAAAACTCTTTTGCCGCGCGTCTTGAACGAGATCACCTGCACAATTACTGATATGCAGGAGATAACGTACATTATACCTATGAGAATGCTTACGAGCGGATTTTTGCTGAACAGCGCAACCGCCGCGGCGAGCCCGCCCAAAGCGAGCGAGCCCGTATCCCCCATAAAAATACTCGCCTTATTGGAATTGAACCACAAAAATGCGGCGAGTCCGCCTATCACGGAAGCCACGGCAAGCGCGAGCGAACGCAGTTCGCCCGCGTAAACGGTACTGCCGAGCGCAACGGCGTCGGCGTAGCCGATAAGGATTATCACGAGATAGAACACGAAATAAATGCTTCCCGTGCCTGCGGCGAGCCCGTCGAGACCGTCGGTGATGTTCACGGCGTTGGACATCGCCACGAAAACGAGCATCGCGAAAGGTATATACCAACCGCCGAGGTCCCATTCGCCCGCTCCGAAATTCAACGCTATCGCGCTGCCGACGAATTCGCTTTTGTATGCGAAATACGCCGCGAACGCGGCGACGGCGAGCTGCGAAATTATTTTCTGAATCGCCGTAAGACCTTTGTTGCGTTTCAATTTCACTTTGATGAAATCGTCGGTAAACCCTATCACGCCGTAACCGATGAAAATGAGCATCGACATAAGCCCTATCCTGTAGCGGAATACGCCGGCTATCGCCGCGACGATACAGGACGCGGTCATAAATATAAGCCCGCCGAAAGTGGGAGTGCCCTGCTTGGAATTGTGCTGTTCGACGTAGCTCAATATGCTTTGCCCCGCTTTAAGGCGCGAAGCGAGCGCGATCACTGCGGGGGCGGCGAGCATTCCGATAAGGAAAGCTCCTATTATTACGGCGGGAATGACTATTTTATCGCTCACAAGTTATATCTCCTGAATATCTCGAGCACTTCGGCGCGGTCGGAATACGGGCGTTTGACGCCGCCTTCGTCCATATAAGGCTCGGCGCCCTTGCCGGCTATCACGACTACGTCCTCGGGACGCGCCACCACTACGGCGTACGTTATCGCGCTCGAGCGCTCTACGATGGTAATGTAAGAGGAACTTATTTCCTTGTATCCGTTCTCTATCTGACGGATTATGTCACGGGGGTCTTCGGTGCGCGAATTGTCGGAAGTCAGTACCCCGAAATCGGCATATTCGGCGGCGATCCTGCCCATTATCGAACGCTTCTTCGGATCCCTGTCGCCGCCGCAGCCGAACACGACTATAAGCCTTCCGCGCGTTATCGCGCGCGCCGCCGTGAGCAGATTTTTCAGCCCGTCCGGGGTGTGCGCAAAATCTATTATTACCCGTTTGCTGCTTTCGATAATATTGAATCTTCCCGCAACTTCGGGCATTCTGAAAAAGGCGCGCACGATCGTATCGGTATTTACGGAAAGCAATCTCGTCACCGTAACGGCGGCGAGGGCGTTATACAGGTTGAATTCTCCGCTGAACGGGGTGACGAGCTCGAAAATATCGTCGAAGCTGTTGACCACGCACCGCGTGCCCGAGGTGCAATCGGCGTCTATGGCGAAGGTGTCGGCGGGGTTTTCGACGCCGTAGGTCGCCGTCGGAAGCGGCGTTTCCGCGATAATGCGCCTGCCCCACTCGTCGTCCGAATTGACCACGGCGAAATCGGCGTTTTCTTTGGTAAAATAGCCCGCTTTGCATTTCCCGTAGCTCTCCATATCCCCGAAAAAGTCGAGGTGATCCTGCGTTAAATTGGTAAAAACGGCTACTTTCGCTCTGATACCCGTAAGTTTGCGCAAGGCAATGGCGTGCGCGCTCGCTTCCATAACGACGTATTCTACGCCCGCAAGGTGCGCTATCTGGAAAAGCCTGTGCAATTCTATCGGGTCGGGCGTGGTGAGCTCGGAGGGTATTTCCCTGCCGTTTATGGTCACGCCGAGGGTGCCGAATACGGCTACGTTCCTGTTCGCCGCGCGCAGAATTTCCGAAATCATTCTGCAGGTGGTGGTCTTGCCGTTCGTTCCGGTCACAGTAATTATTTTCAGTTCGCGGTGAGCGTTGTAATAGAAATTGCCCGCGATGAGCGCGAGCGCCGCCCGCGCGTCCGGGACGAGAATTTCTTTCAGTCCCGAGCGGAGCGGGCGCTCCGTCACCACGGCTACGGCGCCGCGCGCCGCCGCGTCGCTCACGTAATTGCCGCCGTCCTCCTTACCGCCCCTTATCGCAAAAAACAGCGAGCCTTCCGAACACGCTTCGGAGTGCATCGATAACGCCGATATTTCGGTTTTGCCCGCTTCCGCGGAGCCTTCGAGCAAAGGTACGCCCTCAAGTAATTCGCTTAACTTCATCTCGCCTCCGTCAACTCTTGTATTGATACAGATTTTTGAATATCTCTCCGACGTACGGAGCGGCTACTATGCCGCCGTAGTATGCTCCCACCGGCTCGTCCACCACGATCAGACTTATGTATTCGGGATCGTCCGCGGGCGCGAAGCCTATGAACGTCGAAACGTATTTTCCGCGCGCTATCGCGCCGTTTTCGTATTTTTGCGCCGTTCCCGTCTTGCCGCCTATCCTGATACCGGTGACCTGCGCGTTCTTACCCGAACCCACAAGCACCACCGATTCGAGAACTTCTCGCATCACGCGGGAGGTGCTCTCTTTGACGACTCCGGTAACTATTTGCGGCTGCGCTTTGTATAAAACGCTTCCGTCCGCCGCCGTCACCGACTCCGTCACATAAGGCGTAACGAGATCCCCTCCGTTTACAACCGCCGCCGCGGCGCGCAACAATTCGATTGGCGTCATCGCTATTGCTTGCCCGAAGCCTATTCGAGCGAGATCGACCGTCTTGACCGCGCTCTCCGCTATCGTAAGTCCCGAAGCCTCTCCGCTCATATCGATACCCGTTTTGGAAGTGACTCCGAGTTTCCTGAGCCCGTCGTAAAATGCGCTTACCCCTACGTTCATCGCTATGTTCATAAACATACAGTTGCAGGAGTTCTGCACGCCTTCCGCAAACGTCTGACTGCCGTGTCCTATGGTGCGCCAGCACTTAATGCGCTGACCGTCCACCGTAAGCGAGCCGCCGCAATAACAGCGGTAATCGGTCGTTATCGCTTGCGTGTCAAGCCCTATCGCCGCAGTCAGTATCTTGAACGTCGAACCGGGTTCGAACACGTCCGATATTAGTTTGCACCGCGAAGTTTCAAGTAATTCCTTAACGTCGTCGCGCGGTACGTCGTTGAGGTCGAAAGAAGGATTTTCCGCCATCGCGATTATCTCGCCCGTCTTTGCGTTCATAACCGCGCAGCTTACGCCTTTGGCGTTGTGCGTCTCCTTCGCTTTCGCTATTATGTTCTCCACGAAACTTTGCACGTTATAATCTATCGTGAGTTTCACCGTGGCTCCCGCGGTACCGGGCACGAAGTACGTCACTCCGTCCTCTATCTCCCTTCCGACAAGATCGGCTTCGGTAAGAACGTAGCCGTCTTTGCCTTCGAGATAGGAGTTGTAATAGGCTTCCACGCCCGTCTGCCCCACGACGTCGGAATTGGTGAATCCCATCACCTGCGTGAGCAGATTCCCGTAAGGATATACCCTTGAGATATTCTCCGATACGTATATCCCCGTAGCCCCCGACTCCGCAATTTTCAGTACGGTCTCCTTGTCTACTCCGTGCTTGACCGTTACTTCCGAGGAACGCGAATTTATCTTCGAAAGCACGGCGTCGTATTTGAGTTCGAGCGTCTCGCTGAGCACCGCGGCAGTCAATTCTTTATTTGTCACCGCGACGGGGCGCGCGTATATCGTATACGCCGTCACAGACGCGGCAAGCACCACTCCGTTACGGTCGGTTATCTCCCCGCGCTCCGCCCTTAGCGGCACGTCCCTGTACCATTGCTCGAGCGCCCGCGCCTGTAATTCTTCGCCGGTCACGACTTCGATGTATATGAGCCGCGCTATCACCGCGATAAACAAAAAGGTTATCAGCAATACCATTGCCAATAACCTTTTCTTCTGTCTGTAAGCTGTAACTTTTCCGATAATGCGCTCCTTCGGCGCGACGGAAACCTTTTTTATTTGTTGCTGATGCCGTCGAGAATATCGTCGAACCAGTTGCCTTCGATCTCGCGGGTCTCAACAGTCAACGCTTTGATTTCGCCCGTAGCCGCATCCGCGCTCGCGCTCACTCCGCTGCCGCCGTCGCCACTGTTGTTCACAGCTATAATAATAGATGCGACGGCAATCACCATAAGAACGTAAACAAGCGTAAAAATTTTGCCCGCTTTCGTCATGCGCTTCTTCGTCTTGCGCGCCTTGACGGGAGCTACTTTACGCGCTCCGGACGAATTGAATTTAGCTTGATAGAACTCCTCTTTGCTGAGAAGTTTTTCGGGCGATTTGCGGTTGAGCTGCGCCTTCATGTACTCGTTATAGTCTGCGTACTCGTTGTCGGCTTCGGGCTCTTGCTTCGCTTCGTACGGATACCCGAATATTTCGTTTACGGAACTTGCACGCGCGGTAGTATCCGCGTTCAAAGAAGAATATTTTTTCTCCTCGTTGCGCATTTTGTCACGCATAAAAATGTCGTAATCCGTGAGCCCCGCGTCCCTGTCCGCTCTGTCGAATATCCCGTTGGCGGCGACCGCCGCTACGTCTCTTCTCATCGTGACCATACTTACCTCCTTCCGTTATACGCGCTCCGCTATCCTCAGCTTTGCGCTTTCCGCCCTTCTGTTTTCTTTGAGTTCTTCTTCTCCCGCCGTTACGGGTTTGGGCGTCAGTATCTTAATCTCCTGCCTCTTGCCGCATACGCATACGGGCAGGCGTTTATCGCATATACAATCTTTCTCGAGCTCTTTGAAGGCGTTCTTCACTATCCTGTCTTCGAGCGAATGGAAGGTTATAACCGCTATCCTTCCGCCCTTACGGAGCCTGAGCGTTATCGCTTCTATAAATTCGTAGAGACCGTCCAGCTCGCCGTTTACCTCTATTCTTATCGCCTGAAAAACTCTTTTCGCGGGATGTCCGAATTTGTAACGGTATGCCGCGGGATAACATTTTTCGACGATGCCCGCAAGCCTTTCCGTAGTCTCTATCGGTTCGCGCTCGCGCTCTCTGACGATCGCCGCGGCTATTTTCGCCGCAAGTTTGTCCTCTCCGTATTCGCGTATCACCCTAACGAGCTCTTCCTTGGGATATCCGTTCACCACCGCTCTCGCGTCAAGCGTCTGCGTCCTGTCCATTCTCATATCGAGCGGCGCGTTCTTGACGTAACTGAATCCCCTTTCCGCGTTGTCTATCTGCGGCGACGACACCCCGAGATCGATAAGCACTCCGTCTATCTCGCCTATCCCGAGCGCGTCGAGCTCTGCGGGAAGATCTTTATAGTCGCCGTGAACGAAAGTTACTTTGTCGGCGTATTCCGCAAGAACTTTCCTTCCGTTCTCGAGCGCTTCTTCGTCGAGGTCGTTCGCGATGAGCTTCCCGTTACCGGTGAGCTTCGCAAGTATCCCCGACGCATGTCCCGCGCCCCCGAGCGTGCAGTCGACGTATATGCCGTCAGCCTTCACGTCGAGACCTTCGAGCACTTCGCGGTACATTACGGGTATGTGTCTGAATTCCATTTATATGCCGTACTCCTTGAGTTTAAGGAGTTTCGCGTCGAGGTTCTCCTCGTCGGCGCCCGCGAAATTGGCGTTATACCTTTCTTCCGACCATATTTCTATATAGTCGCACGCGCCCACGATAACTATGTTCTTGGTAATTCCGGCATACCTTACCGCGCGGCCGGGAAGCACGAATCTGCCCTGCGCGTCCTCCTCGGGAACCACGACCGAAGCCATTATTTCCGACACGACTCTGCGAGCCGCGGAATCGCTCAAAGGCACGCGCGCGAATTGCGCGGTCATATCGTTGAAGCGTTTAGCGTCCATTACGAGCAAGCATCCGTTTGCGCCGTTGAGAATATAGTACTCCGAGCCGAGCTGCATTTTGAGCTTCATCGGCATCCGCATACGGTTCTTACCGTCGAGCACTTGATTGTATTCTCCGTAGTACACCATACCGCCTCCTTTCTTTATTACATATAAATTGTAACACAAGTTAAACCACTTTCAACCACTTTGACTAAAATTGAGGGGGCGAAAGTAATAATTTTAGGGAAATTATTTTCGCAAAACGTCGAAAAAAGAAAATTTTGTGAACGAATGTTCTTAAGTTCGCTTTCGGCGGAGTCGGCGCGGGTAAACGCGCGCCCTCTCCGAAGGAGGGGCGACGGGCAGAGGGAAAACAGAATCCCGCTCTATGAAAAAGTCCTTAAGTTTCGGACTTCGGTAAAAGCGATATCGGCTTCGGAAGCGGGGCGCGCGCGCTTAAAAAATAAAATTCCCGCTCCGAAGGAGTGGGAAAAAACGGGTGAATCCGTAAAGCGCGGTGCCGAAAAAGCGGCGCTAACTAATCGATGAGTTTAAGGGCGTTGCCCAGCTTGTCGCAGGAAGTGAGGAAATACTCCGTTCCCTGCTTGACGCGAATGAGTTCGGTGCGTGATTCCACACCGTGAAGATGCCCGTAAACCACCTTATTTACGCCGAAACGGCGGAAAAGCTCCGTAAAAGGAGAATTTTCGTAACGCGAATTGAAAGGCGGATAATGTATCATAACGATAAGCGCGTCGCCATCTTCGCGGAGTTTTGTTGCCGCCGTGAGGCTCATTTCCATACGGATGAGTTCGCGATCGAAGATTTTCGCGTCCTCGGCGCTCTGCGCGGCTCCGGGCTCGGGCACGCTCCAGCCTCTGCTTCCCGCGAAAACGTATTTCCCTATTTTGACCGCGTCGTTCTGCAGGCAAAGCGTTTTCGGCGGCAATACGGCGCGCACTTTGGATATTCCCGACCACCAGTAATCGTGATTGCCGCGGATAAGTATTTTCGTACCGGGCAGCGCTCCTATGAGCGCGAGATCCTTAACGGCGTCCTCGAGGTACATCGCCCACGAGATGTCGCCCGCGATAAGAACTACGTCGTCGTCTTTAACCTTGGAATTCCAGTCTGCGGTTATTTCGTCCCAGTGGTTTTCCCACACGGCGCCGAACACGGACATGGGCTTGTCCTCGGTGAAAGAAAGATGAGGATCGCTTATCGCGTACACGTTCATTCGTCCTCTCCCCCTTCCGCGCCGTTATCCTCGCCGCCGAAAGACAATATCTCGTCTATACGCTGCAATATGTCCGCTTTACCCTGTTTGGTCAGCGCGCTCGAAACGATTACGTTGTCGGCGCCTATTTTCACGGATTGCGCTATCTTGCGCCGCCTGTCCATCGCGGCGCTTCTCGACAGCTTGTCGGACTTGGTGCAGATAACGGTGAACGGAATATTGAAGTGATAAAGATAATTTATCATCGTCACGTCGTCTCCGCTCACGTCTCTGCGGATATCGAGAAGCAGAAAGACGTTGCGGAGCGAAGCGCTCGTGCGGAAATACGCTTCCATCATCTCTGCCCACTTCTTTTTTTCGGCGTCGGAAACGCGCGCGAAGCCGTAGCCGGGTAGGTCGACGAAATTGAACTCGCCGGAATTGACGGAAAAATAATTTATTAGACGGGTGCGCCCGGGCTCCTTGGAAGTCCGGGCGAGTTTATTGTTTGCGGTGATGAGATTGATGAAACTCGATTTGCCGACGTTGGACCTGCCAACGACGGCTATCTCGGGCGTTTCGCCCTTCAGTATCTGCGCGGCGCTTGCCGCCGACGTTAAGTAAACCGCGTTCTTTATCACCATATTATCGCGTTCTTGATGACCGCTCCCACGTTGTCGACAAAGCGGAAATCGATACCCTTTTTGACGGCTTCGGGCAACTCTTTGTAGTCTTTGCGGTTATCTTCGGGAAGGAATATCGTTTTCACGCCGTCGCGGAGCGCGGCGAGAGATTTCTCTTTGAGCCCGCCTATCGGAAGCACCTTGCCGCGTAAAGTGAGCTCGCCCGTCATCGCCACGTCGCCCCTTACGCATTTATCGGTAAGCGCCGAGCAAACCGCAGTGGCTATCGTTATGCCCGCGGAAGGTCCGTCCTTGGGCGTAGCGCCTTCCGGCACGTGGATATGTACGTCGTGGTCTTTGAAAAATTCCTCCGAAACGCCCCATTCCGCAAGGTGAGTGCGGCAATAGCTCAACGCTATACGCGCGCTTTCTTTCATAACGTCGCCGAGACTTCCGGTAAGCAGTATCTCCCCTTTGCCGGGAGCAAACGCCACTTCCACTTCAAGCGTGTCGCCGCCCACTTCCGTCCAGGCGAGCCCCGTCACGACGCCTTTTGCGTCGGGACGAACCTTGCTTTTCTCGAGATATTTGGGCTCTCCGAGAAAGTCCGTAATATTTTTCGCGCTGACAACCACCCTTCTCGAATTGGGTTTTTCGACGAATTTACGAGCAACTTTACGCACCACGGCGTTGATTTGCTTCTCGAGCGCACGCACGCCCGATTCGCGCGTGTAATTTTGGATTATCGCCTCTATCGCGTCGTCCGTTATCTTTATCCAGGCGCTTTCGACGCCGTTTTGCTTGAGCGCCTTCCTGACGAGATAACGCTTCGCTATCTCTTTCTTCTCGATATCGGTGTATCCGCTCATTTCGATTATTTCCATACGGTCGAGAAGCGGCCTCGATATCGTGTCGAGCGTGTTGGCGGTGGTTATGAAAAGCACTTTCGATAGATCGAACGGCACTTCGAGGAAGTGGTCGCGGAAATTTACGTTCTGCTCGGGATCGAGCACCTCGAGCAGCGCGCTCGCCGGATCCCCTTTATAGTCGGACGCCATCTTGTCGATCTCGTCCATAAGGAATACGGGATTCATGCTCCCCGCCGTCTTTATCGACGTGATTATTCTTCCCGGCATCGCGCCGACGTAGGTCTTGCGGTGTCCGCGTATCTCCGCTTCGTCGCGCACCCCGCCGAACGAAAGTCTTACGTAATTCTTATTCATGGCGCGGGCTATGGAACGCGCTATCGACGTCTTGCCCACCCCGGGAGGTCCCACGAGACAGATTATCGGGCTCCTGCCCTCTTTGCACAGCTTGCGCACCGCAAGCGCTTCGATAAGACGCTCCTTGACCTTTTCGATACCGTAATGGTCTTCGTCCAGCACCCGTTGCGCGTCCTTGAGGTCTTCGTTGTCGTCCGTATATATTCCCCAGGGCAGTTCTATCACCGTGTCGAGATAATTCTTGATAAGCGCCATATCGGGCGAAGCGGGAGCCGTCCTGCCGAGCCTGCGCACTTCGCGTCTGAATTTTTCCTTGTTTTCGTCGGTGGTTTTGAGCGCGTCGATTTTTTCGAGATAGCTTTCGCTCTCGTCATCTTCGTCTATCTCCTGCGACAACGCCTTGATTTGCTCGCGCACGTAATATTCGCGTTGGTTCTCGTCCATGCTCTCGCGGACCTGCTGCGCGACGGAGGCGTCAATCGACATTATTTCCATTTCGTAGGCAAGCGCGTTGATGAATTTAACGAGCCTCACCTTGGTGTCGAGCGCCGTGACGAATTGCATTTTGTCGGTATTGCTCAGATGCATCGCGATCGCGTCGATATCGGTATTCAGCGTGTCGAATTCGAGCTCGATGCCCTTGCCGCCTTCCGCCTCGAGATAATCCGCGTAAGCCTTCTCCGCCCTCTTATAAAGGGCGAAAATCTCCTTGTCGTCAGCGGTGCTGAAAAAACGCGCGGGAATAAGCGATATCTCGGTGATACCGTCCTCCCTTACCGGATTTTGCACGAAATAACGGGTTCTGTCCGCTCTGTAAATGAGCGTTGCGCCCGAGTCCTCGGGCGTCATCATAAATTGCTCCACCGTGACCACTACGGCGATATCGCCTTCGCGGATCTCGTAAGGAACTTCTCTAGCGGGAACGAGCGCCACGCGCTGTCCCGCGTTGACCGCCGCTTTAACAGCGGCTATATCGTCTGCAAACGTAAGATCCGTCCTGCCGTTTTCGTACGGAAATACCGCCTTTTTAACGGCAATCGCTTTAATTCTTATGTCTTCCATAATTTTTTCCTGCCTGTTTGAAATTTTACCACCCGCGGGCGGTAAAATCAATGCGTAAATATTGGTAGAACAAAAGGAATTATGCCGTCAGCCTACCTTGTTACGCCTTATCACCACCGGGGGCGTACCTTTGTTGATACAGTCGGCGGTGACGAGAATTTTCTCTATGTCCTTGTCCCCGGGCGCGTCGTACATAAGCCCGAGAATGGCGTTCTCCACTATGGTGCGCAACCCTCTCGCGCCCGTCTTGAGTTTGAGCGCGCGGTCGGCTATCGCCCCTATCGCCTCCTCCTCGAATTCGAGGTCTATTCCGTCCATATCGAGAAGTTTGCGGTACTGATTGACGAGCGCGTTCTTGGGCTCGCAGAGTATCGACATGAGCGCCCTGCGGTCGAGCGGCTCGAGAGTAGCCACGATCGGCACCCTGCCCACGAATTCGGGTATGAGTCCGAATTTGATAAGATCGTCGGGCTGAAGATCCTCGAGCATCTCGGAATAACTCTTTTCGTCGCTGTGCACGGTGCCCGTAAAGCCTATCGAAGAAGTTTCTTTGCGCTTGCCGACGATCTTTTCGAGCCCCACGAAGGCGCCGCCGCATATAAACAGAATGTTCGTCGTGTCTATCTGAATGAACTCCTGCTGCGGATGCTTGCGCCCGCCCTGCGGCGGTACGTTGGCAACCGTCGATTCGAGTATCTTGAGAAGCGCCTGCTGCACGCCTTCGCCCGAAACGTCGCGCGTTATGCTTACGTTTTCGCTCTTGCGGCAGATTTTATCTATTTCGTCGATATAAATAATGCCTTTCTGCGCCCGTTGCACGTCGCCTTTAGCCGCCTGAATGAGCTTGAGAAGGATATTTTCGACGTCCTCGCCGACGTAGCCCGCTTCGGTAAGCGCCGTGGCGTCCGCCATCGCGAAAGGTACGTTCAGTATTCCGGCAAGCGTTCTTGCAAGCAGCGTCTTGCCCGAACCCGTCGGTCCGAGCATAAGGATATTGCTTTTCTCGAGCACGACGTCCTTGAACTTTTCGCTTCCGGACGAAAGCACCCTCTTATAATGGTTATATACCGCTACGGACAATATCTTTTTCGCCTTGTCCTGCCCTATGATGTACTCGTCCAGACGGGCTTTGATTTCCTTGGGCGACAAAAGATTGACGCCGTCGTTATTCTCCGAGGAATTCGCGTTCTCGCGGAAAGCGAGAGCAATCTTCTCCGCGCAATCCCTGCAAATATACGCGCCGTTCTGTCCCGCGTACAGGATATCGAGACTCTTTTCGCTTCTGCCGCAAAAAGAGCATTTGATTTCGTCTTTGAAGAAAGGATCCATTTTACCTCTTGCGCGGCTCGCGCCGCCTTAAAGTTTTATGTATCTTCCCCGCCCGTTCAGTTGCGGGAATAATATACGGCGTCCACGATACCGTATTCCTTGGCTTCCTCCGCGGTCATATAATTGTCGCGGTCCGTGTCACGCTCGATCTCGTCGTAGGACTTGCCGGTCGCTTCCGCAAGGAAGGTGTTGAGTTTCTTTTTGGTGCGCATAATGTGGTCGGCTACGATTTTAATGTCGCTCGCCTGTCCCTGCGCGCCGCCTAAAGGCTGATGTATCATGACTTCCGAATTGGGAAGGCATATTCTCTTGCCCTTGGCGCCCGCCGCAAGCAAAAACGCGCCCATAGAAGCCGCAAGTCCCACGCATATCGTGGAAACGTCGCACTTCACGTAATTCATCGTGTCGAATATCGCCATACCCGCGGTCACGCTTCCGCCGGGAGAATTGATGTACAACGATATGTCTTTGGCGGGGTCTTTGGTCTCGAGATAAAGAAGCTGTCCCACGACGAGATTAGCAGTCGCGTCGTCTATCGCTCCCGTAAGGAATATTATCCTGTCCTCGAGCAACCTCGAATAAAGATCGTATGCCGTCGAGCCCCTGTTCGTCTGCTCGATGACAGTAGGTATAGGCATCATTACCGATTTGACAGTGTTATCCACCTTTAGCCTCCTATCGTTAAGTGTACTTACGTCGCGTGCCGCTTATGCGGCGGCAACGCGACGTTTGAGAGTGGTTTTGTTGAATTTTAGCGAAACGCCTTTGCGTTCCGCTCCGCGCAAAACGGCGTAAATTAAAACACTTACGCTATTTCGTTGTTTTCGCGCAGGAAGTTGAACAGCTTGTCGTCCACGAGCTTGTTCATCGTGTAATTGTAACGGTATTCGTCCCATTCCTTGGTGTATTCTTCGACGCTCTTGCCCGCTTCGTCGGCTTGCTTCTTGAGCTCCGCTTCGAATTCCTCTTTGGTGGGAATAAGGTTCTCCTTCTTGACTATCGCCTCGAGCACCACTCCGGTCTTGGCGTCCTTAGCCGCCTGCTCCCTGCGTTCCTTGCGGATATCGTCCACCGTGGTGTTCATGTATTTGAGATAATCCTCGAATTTGAGCCCGTAACGACTCATGCTCGCCTTCATTCCTTCGAGCTGACGGTCTATTTCGTCCTCGATCATCGCGTCGGGAAGCTCTACTTCGGTTCCTTCGAGAATGGCTTTGAGAAGCGCTTCGTCCTCTTTCGCGGTAGCTTCGTCGTCGGCTTTCTTCTGAAGTCTTGCCTTTACGCTCGCTTCGTATTCCTTGAAAGTGTCGAATTCACCGAGGTCCTTGGCGAATTCGTCGTCCGCGGCGGGAAGCTCTTTGTACTTGATCGTGTGGATAAGGCATTCGAAAACAGCCGCTTTGCCCTTAAGGTCTTCGGCATGGTAATCCTCGGGGAAAGTGACGTTCACGTCGAATTTTTCACCGATTTTCTTACCGACGAGCTGCTCCTCGAAGCCGGGAATGAACTGCTTGCTGCCCACGGTGAGGGTGTATTTCTCGGCGGTGCCGCCGTCGAATTTAACGCCGTCGACCGAACCGCTGTAATCGAATTCGATCATATCGCCTTCCTGAACCGCTCTGTCGGTAACGTCGACGAATCTGGCGTTAGCTTCGCGTTCACGGTTAATTTCCGCTTCGATATCCTCTTTCTTGACTCTGCGGGCGACCTTTTTGATTTTGAGACCGGTGTACGCTCCGAGCTCGAATTCGGGATAAACCGCTACGGTGCAGACGAATTTCAAACCGTCGGCGTCGATGACGTTGATATCCACGTCGGGACGCGCGACCACGTTGATTTTTTCTTTTTCGACTATCTCGCCGTAATACTTGCCTATAGCGATGTCGGCGGCGTCTTCGTAGAAAATTTCTTCGCCGTATCTCTTGGCAAGCACGCCGAAAGGCACTTTACCGGGGCGGAAACCTTCGATACTGAAGCGGTGTTTGTTTTTGGCAAACGCCTGCTGTATGAGATCTTTCCACTCCGCCTTGTCGATGCTGACGGCGATCTCGACTCTCGATTTTTCGAGCTTCTGAATTGAGTAATCCATATTGGTAAACCTCCAATTATTATCGATAAATAGTATAGCCTACATATATTAGCATAATAAAAAAGGTAATGCAACCGTTTGCGCGACAAAATTAAGTCAAAAAATTGCCTGCGTAACGCTTCCCGGCAAACGCATAAGCCGAAAATCAGTATAAGCCGCCGAAAAGCGGCGCGCCGAAAGCGAAAACGATTGATTAGTCGGCGTATTCGGGTTATAATGAGGATATGCCTAACGATATGATAACGCTGAAAGCGTTTGCGAAAGAGACCGCGAAAAACTTTACGCGCGGCAGAATCGACAGGATAAGCGCGCCGTCGGAGGACGAAATCGTTCTGAATATACGGGCGAGAGGCGCAAATTCCGCATTGCTTATAAGCTGCCGAGCGGGAATGCCGCGCATTCACATAAGCGACGAGAAGGCTCGCGGCGGGCAGATACCGACGCCGTTTTGTATGGTTTTGCGCAAATATCTGAGCGGTTCGCAGATAGAAGACGTCGCGCTACTGAACGAAGACAGAATCGTCGAGATAAGCGTAACGAGCAGGAACGAGCTGAACGACGAGCTGAAGCTGAAGCTCATAACGGAAATAATGGGCGGCTCGTCGAACGTGATACTTACCGACGAAAACTACATCGTTATCGACGCGCTAAGGCGCATAGTCGGCGAAAAAACGCGCGTCATACTCCCCCGCCACCGCTACGAATTGCCGCAAAGAGGAAAAATATTATTGAGCGAAAGCGCCTCTGTCGGCGCGGTAATAGCCGGCGTAACGGCGGAGGACGCCGTCAGAACTCTGTGCAGAGAAATAAACGGTCTGTCGAAGGAAAGCGCCGCCGAGCTGTACGCATTAAGCGCAAAGATCGGAGCGGAAGCCGCGTTGCGGCGCATGAACGACCTCTACGGGAGCGAAGTCTACTCCCCCTGCGTGTTGCTCGCTCCCGACGGAAAGCCGAAAGGCTTCTACGCATACCCCTACGCCACGCTGAAAGAAGGCTGCGTAGTCCGGCGTTACGCGACGCTGTCGGAAGCGATGGAAGCCTACTACTCCGCGGGCGCCGCGGCGGCGAGGAAGGCGGACGAAACGCGTCGGTTGATAAAGAAACTCAAGGCGTTGCGGACAAAAGCCGAGCGGCACCTGAGCGAATCGGAGAGCGTGCTCGCTTCGAGCGGGGAGAAGGAGCGTTACCGCGAACTTGCGGAGATACTGCAATGCAACGTATACCGCGTCGAACGCGGGTCGAGTATTATAATTTGTGACGATTTTTATAATACTCGGAGCGTAGAAATAGCCTTAGACCCCACTATTTCGCCACAAAAGAACGTGGAACGCTATTTCCGCAAGTATTCCAAAGCGAAGGGAGCGGAGAGCTACGCCAAGGCGGAAAAGACGCGTTCCGAGGAGCTTCTCGACTATCTAATGACCATTGAAACGGCTATTGCAAACTGTTCTTCGGAAGCCGAGTACGCGGAAATAGAAGCGGAGCTCGACGCCCTCGCCGGCAAGCGGAAAGCCGCCTCCTCACGCGGCGCGAAGGCCCCGAAAAAGACTCCCCCGCTGCGCCTTGTCGTAGACGGATTCGTAGCCTACGTAGGTAAGAACAACGCGCAGAACGAGGAAGTGACTTTCTCTATAGCTTCGGGCAAAGACCTGTGGCTGCACGTCAAGAACTACCACGGCGCGCACGGCGTGATATTGCAACCCGAGAGCGCCGCGCCGTTGAGTGTAATAAGAAAAGTCGCGGAGGTAGTCGCCTATTATTCCGAAGCGCGCGACGCGGCTTCGGTCGAAGTGGACTACACGCTGCGCAAGTTCGTGAAAAAGCTCGGCAAGCCGGGGCTCGTACGTTATACCGACAACAAGACGGTTGTCGTCAAACCGTCAAAACCCGATCGGTGATCTACCCGTTTCCCTTTCCCTTGCCGCGGTTCAACACGTCGGTAAAGTAAATTTTTTCGGAGTTTACGCCCTTTTCAAGGGCGTTTTCTATAAGCAGCGACAGCAATTCCGTATAGCCGTATTCGGGAAACAGGTAATGCGCGAGCGAACCGGGCACGGTGTTTATTTCGTTGATATATATCTTGCCGCGCTCGCTTATGAAGTCCACCCTTACTACGCCGTCCGCGCCTACGGCTTCGTACGCCGCTTTCGCAAGCGATTTCAGCTCCGAACGCCGCTTTTCGCTCACTTTTGCGGGAAATTCCCGCTCCGAGCCGCTCATTCCGCCCCCTCTGCGCATATATTTGTCGTCGAAAGTCAAAAATTCGCTCGCCTTAGTGGGGCGTTCGGGTTCGCTTACCGAAAGTTTTCCTCCGTGACGGAATATGCCCACGTTGTATTCCTCGGCTTCCTCGACGCACCTTTCGACGAGCGCGAATTCGTCGAATTCGTGAGCGAGCGCCAGCTTGTCGGTAAGCTCGCGCCTGTCGCGCGCCACCCCCGCGCCGATACTGCTTCCCTGCGAATTCGGCTTCACAAACAGCGGATAACCCGCTTTTTCCGCTTCTTCTATCGCTTTTTCGTCGTATTCGCGAGCTATTTTCACGCCCTCGAGCACCGGCAATCCGGAAGCGGAAAGCACTCTTTTCGTTACGAATTTATCCATACAGACAGCGCTCGCGCACACGTTCGCCGAGGTGTACGGCACCCCGTTCGTCTCCATCAGCCCTTGTAAGCCCCCGCCTTCGCCCGTGCCGCCGTGCGCAAGTATAAGCGCGCAGTCGAGCTTTTCCCACGCTTTGGCTTTGCCGCCGCGCTTTATTTTGTACAGGACGTCGCCGCAAAGAAACACTTCTTCGTGTTCTTTTGCGCAAAACGGCATATAACTCCTGACGTTGACGAGCTTTGCGCCCGTGTACCACTTCCCGTCGCGCATATAGACGGGTATGCATTTCACCCCGTCGGACGGCATCGCCGCTATCGCTTCGAGCGCAGTTATCACCGAGATGTCGTGCTCCGACGAGTCTCCGCCGAAAAACGCTCCTACTTTCAACATATTTACCTCCGTTTCAAGGGATATCGTTCTGAATAAGCAATACGTCGCCGGGATTTAATATCTCTAGAAAGGCGTTTTTAGCCTCGTCGAGCCCGCGGTATCGGTGTATTTCTCCCGAAAAACCGCTTTCTCCGAGCCCTTCCGCTATCGCCTGCGCGTTTACTCCGCTCAATATCACCGCGTCCGCGACTGCGGCGACAAGCCGCCCGACCTCGCGGTTTACCGATTTCTGCGCCCGTCCGAGCTCCACTATTCCCTGCGTATATACCACCTTTCTGCCACTGAACGCTTTGAGCACCTCGAGCGCGCACCCCACGCCCTCTATATTGGCGTTATAGCTGTCGTCGATTATCGTTATACCGCCCGCAACGCTCGCTTCCAGCCTGTGCGGAACGGGCTTCAATTCCTTCACGGCAGCCGCTATCTCCGGAAGCGAAACGCCCATTTCGTGTGCGAGAGCCGCGCACAATACGATATTCAACACGTTGTGCCGCCCGAGCAGAGAGGTTTCCATAGCTATTTTGTCGGCTTTGGTCACGAGCTCGAATTTGCAGCCCTGAGAATTGAGGCGTACGTTTTCGACTCGGTAGTCCCCGTCTTTGTACCCCGCGCTCACGCTCGGCGAAGGCGCTCGTTCGCACATTCGGCGCGTATAAGGATTGTCGCCGTTGAATACCGTGAGTCCGTCCTCGGGTATCGCTTCGGCAAGCTCGAACTTCGTGCGCGCAATGTTGTCGATATCCCCGAAACTCTCCAAATGCTGCGGCGCTACTCCCGTTATTATCGCGTATTTCGGACGCACGATATCGCACAATTCGCGTATGTCGCCACGCCTTTTCGCGCCCATTTCCGCGATAAATATCTGTTCTCCCGCGTATTCTCCGAGCGTTTTGGCTATACCGAGCGGCGTATTGTAATTTCCTTCGGTTTTGATGACCTTGTAACGCGTAGAAAGCATCTTTGCAAGAATATTCTTGCAGGAAGTCTTGCCGTAGCTTCCCGTTATCCCTACGCTGACCACGTTCAGACCCGCAAGAAAGGC